>DATCOK010000667.1:0-5178 GCA_036564765.1 Candidatus Acidiferrum sp.
TATGTTCGCGCTGATGGAGGGAACGCTGGTGCTGGCGGCCGTGGCGCAACAGTTTCGCCTGATCCTGATGCCGGGCGCCCAAATTGTACCGATGGCTTCGATCACTTTGCGGCCAAGAAACGGTGTGCCAGTGCGATTGCAAAAGCGCCGAAGCGGCAAATTGAACGAGTGATTTTTAGTGAATGCGGCCCAGCTAGAGCGATTGAAATGTAGGGTTGCGAAGATGACCAGCGTTACTTCGCGATGGCCGGCGTGCCCAATTCCGCACGCGTTTGCATCACGCGCAGGATCGAATCGCGCGTCACCATGCCGATCACTTGCGCGTCCTCATCGCCGGAGACGCTGACCACCGGCATCTGATTGATGTTCGACGCCAGGAGACGCTCAAGCAGCCGCAGCAACGGCTCTTCGGGCGAGGCCCAGGAGATGCGCTCGCGTGGGATCATCACGGCCTGCACGGAGTTGGCGTTCCATTCATCGCGCGGCACGGAATTGAGCGCTTGTACATTCATCATGCCCACCAGGCGGTCTTCGGTGACCACCAGGTGGCAGCGCCGGCCGGTGCGCAAAACTTCCACGCTGTACTCATCGAGCGACGTGTTGCGGTTGATGGTGGGCACGTCGCTGTTCATGACGTCGGAAGCGCGCAAACCCGCCAAGGTTTGGCGCACGGCCAGTTGCGCAATGCTGTTGCGCGCCGCGCTCTGCAGGTAAAAACCTATGCACGCCAGCCATAGACCTGACTGCCAGTCTTTTTTGCTCACCGCAAACCACACACCGAGCATGATCATTCCGTAAGCGACCAGTTGGCCGACGACGCTGGCGATGCGCGTGGATTTCGTAAAATCCTTAGTCGCGCCCCACACTGCGGCGCGGAAAATCCGTCCACCATCGAGCGGGAATCCCGGCAAGAGATTAAACGTAGCCACCGCAAAATTGATTTGCGCCAGCCACCGGCCCAGCGCGCCGAGCGCCTCGCTATATGGCGAAAACAACGTCAGTCCAAAAAAGAAGGCACACAGAAAGTAGCTGGAGAGGGGGCCGGCGATGGCGATATTGAATTCCTGAATGGCTTTGGAAGGCTCGCGCCCGATGCGCGCCACGCCCCCGAAGATGAACAGCGTAATGGAGACCACGCGAATCTTGTAATACATGGCCACGACGCTGTGGGCCAACTCGTGGAACAGCACTGAGGCGAAAAACAAAAGGCTGGTCAAAATTCCCACGGTCCAATGCTCCGTAGAACTCCACTGCGGGTGGCCCTGCGTAAATTGCATCGCCAACGAATAGGTGATCAGCCCAAAAATCAGCAGCCAACTTGGATGCAGGTAGATGGGGATCCCGAAAATTCTTCCGATGCGAAGGCCTGATGTGGGCATGGCTCGTTCAATTCTGGCGGCAAAAAGCGCGGCGTTTTGCGCTACCTCCCACCGCTACTAGATTACGCCTTAATTCCCGCCGCCGCCATGAATCGCAGTGCGCCGCGTCTGCAGTTCCACACCGTGTTTTGCCGCACACAAACTGCCTCTGGTCGTCAGCCGTAAACCGTTTGTTTGCTTACCGTGCCGCGCGGCGGCAGGCGTGCGATGGGGTATGCCGTCCACGGGAGGCACACCATGATCGGCGCATTGCACTTCATCACCTTAGTCATCACCACGATGTTCGCCGCGGCTGCAGCAGTTGGCTTGAACTGGCTGTTGCTGCAGGGCACGTTTCGGCTGATGCGGCCTGCTGCGACAGTCCGCAAGTCTTAGCGACTTCGGCACCGCCAGCGACCTGCACGGCTCCAACTGCGCGGTCAGCAGTTTTGCAAGGCCCCTGCTGAAGACTTTTTGCACCAAAACGTAGAGCACGATGAAGAAGGGAGCACCACCATGTTGGCTTTGAAATATTTATTGATGTTGATCGGATTCGGGCTTTTCGGCGGCGCCGGAACCTTGGTCCTTTACGACGTGTACGTTGCCCAGCAGCTGCGGCGATTGATGCGGCGGCAAGCCAGCGGCGAGGCCGGCCTGGAAATTGCGGAGCCGCCGCGCCCTATGACGCCGGTGCGGTGGCGGCTGGCGCAACGGCTGGCAGCCGCCGCCGTTTTGCCATTGTTGCTGGCGTTCAGCATCGTGGTGGTGCCCGACGGTTCGGCGGGTGTGCGCATCAGCCAGATTTGGGGCGCGCGTCCTGGCACACTGTATCCCGGCGTGCACATCGTGACGCCGCTGATCGATAGCGTGGAGCTGTACGACACGCGTGAGCAGGTCTATTCCACACTCGCCTCAGAGAGCGACAAGAAAAAAGGCGAAGTGCTTTCCGTGCAGGCGCGCGAAGGCTTGAATATCGGGCTGGCGGTTTCGGTGCGCTACCGGCTGGATCCGCGCCGGCTGGACTCCATCCACACGAATCTGCCGCGGCCCGTTGGTGAGCAGGTAGTCGCGCCAGTGGTCTCCACCATTTACCGGCAACTGGCTCCCAACTATATAACGCGCGAAATTTTCGCCACCAAACGCGAAGAACTGCGCTCGAAAGCAGCGGAATTAATCACCGCGCGCCTCGCTAGCGACGGCATCGTGGTCCGCGAAGTTTTGCTTCGCGATTTGCAGCTGCCGGAAGAGTACGCCAAGGGGCTCGAAGGCTTGCTGCTGAAAGAGCAGGAAGACGAGCGGCTGACCACCGAGCAGGATATCAAGTTCAAGGAAGTGAAAATCGCGGAACTCGAGGCCGAGGCCCAGAAAGCCCGCTCGGTGAAACAAGCGGAAGCGCAGGCGCAAGTGCGCGTGCTGCAGGCCAAGTCCGAATCGGACGCCATGCAATACACTTTGCCGCTCAAGCAGAAGCAGATCGAGCAGACCAAGCTGGAAGCGCAGGCGCGCAAGGAAGCCACCCTGCAAAACGCCGAAGCCGCCGCGCAAGCCAAAATCATCGACAGCAAAGCGGAAGTGGAGCGCCAGCGTAATCTCTCGGAGGCGGAAGCCAACCGCATTCGCGTGACCGCCGTCGCGGATTCTGAGCGAATGAAATTCGAAGCGGCAGTTTTGAAGTCCAACCCCATGCTGATTCAGAAAATTATCGCCGAGCGCCTTTCCGACAAGCTACAGATCATGATGGTGCCCATGGATGGCCGCAATTTCTTCGCCAGCGACGTCATGCGCTCGGCGTTTTCGGGCATTGGCACGCCGGCAATGAGCGGCCCGGACGATAGCGATCCCGCCAGCCAGGCGGCCGCGAGCGCGATCGCGCAGAAAAAGACCACAAGACGGCCGTAGGGAGTTAGACCACGACTGGCAGGCCCATGGCGGCGAAACGGCGCTGTTTGCAGTTAAATGCCGGTTCGCCGCATCGCCGTTTATCTCCACGGTCAATCGGGATATGCTTTGTTCGTTCACGCGGTTTAGCGGCATTCTGCGGCAGGCGCGGCAAATGTTTGGGGGCGTGCAGGTGGGCTTTCGCAGCAAGTTGATGCTGGTGTTCATGGCCACGGTGCTGGCCGCGGTCTTCGTGGTGGCCTACGGCGTGACCTTTTACACCCGGACGGCGTTCGAAGGGATAGACGCGCAGCGCACCGAAGCGCTGGTTGCACAGTTTCAAAAAGAGTTTGCGCAGCACGGCGAAGAAGTGGTGCGCCAGGTGGAAAATATCGCCAACGCGGAAATTACGCTACGCATGGCGCTCGATCTGGCACAGCCCAATGCCGACCAGTCCCTATACGTGCACGACGCAACCGGCGCGGCCCAGGATCACGGACTGGACTTTGTGCAGTTCGTGAATTCCGACGGTACAGTGATTTCCTCCGCACAATATCCATCGCGCGTGGGCTACAAGGTCGATTGGGTGCTCGCCAACAAGAGTTGGCGCGATTCGCATGCTTTTCTGAACAGGGAAGAGTTGCCGGATGGCGTGGCGCTCTCTCTGACGGTGGTGCGCACGCTTCCTGTGGGCGATAAGAATTTCTACATCATCGGAGGGCGGCGGCTCGATCAGAATTTTCTGGCGTCGCTGGTATTGCCAGCAGGCATGCGCACGCTCTTGTACCAGAACCTCGGGCCGGACTTTAACGCCGCGGAATTGACCGGCGTCAACGGCCTCGCGCCGAATGCCGACCGCTACATTCCGCTGATTCGCGAAAGCCAGAAGCAGCTGCAGAAGCCGGTGGTGGGCACCATCGAATGGACCAACGATCCCGCCAGCGCAGAAACATTTCACGCCATTCCTCTGACCGGGCGCAATAACGAACTGCTGGGAATTTTGCTGGCAGGAAGTTCACGGCGCGAACTGGTGCTGCTGACGAGACGCATCGAATGGATTGCCATTGCCGTCGGCGCAGCAACTTTATTGATAGCACTGTTAGTGACGTGGTGGGTTTCCGCGCGCATCACCAGGCCGGTGGAAGAGTTAGCGGCCGCCGCGCGCGAAGTGGCTACCGGTCGCTGGGATGCGCGCATCGACGTCAACACTTACGACGAGGTGGGGCAACTGGCCACGGCATTCAACGACATGACCCGCACGCTCGGGGTGCAAAAAGAACGACTGCTGCAGACCGAACGCGTGGCAGCTTGGCGCGAACTGGCCCGGCGGCTCGCGCACGAACTGCGAAACCCGTTGTTTCCGCTTCAGATTACCGTCGAAAATCTCCAGCGCGCGCGGCAACTAGACCATGAGCAATTCATGGAAGTGTTCTGCGAATCGACCGCCACGCTAAAAGCAGAACTGGCCAATCTGAATTCCATCGTGGCGCGCTTCAGCGATTTTTCAAAGATGCCCACTCCGCGATTCGAACGCGTGAACGTCAACGAATCGCTGCGCGACACGCTGCGCCTCTTCGATGCGCGCTTCAACGAATTCGGCAAGCCCGCCATCGTGCGCGAACTATTTCTGAAGGATGGGTTGCCGGAAATCGACGCGGACCCCGAGATGCTGCATCGCGCATTTCAAAATATCGTGTTGAACTCGCTCGATGCCATGCCCGCGGGCGGCACGCTCACTTTGCGTACGGCGGAATCGGATGGGCGGGTGCGCATCGAAATTACCGACACCGGCACCGGCCTCAGCTCCGACGACTCCGCGAGGATTTTCACACCGTATTACACCACCAAGCCGCAGGGCACGGGCCTCGGTCTAGCCATCGTGCAGTCGGTAATCAGCGATCATCACGGAACCATTTCCATCACCAGCGAAGAGGGCCGCGGC
>DATCOK010000668.1:0-2335 GCA_036564765.1 Candidatus Acidiferrum sp.
GAGGAAAGTGGCGGATTCGGCACGAGCTTGTATCTTCCAGAGCGCGACGCCACGGTGTCCGCGCTGTTTCTGGCTGAACTGATGGCCTGGCACAACAAATCTCTCGGAGAGCTTCTTGGCGCGCTGCATGCCGAATTCGGCGAATACCACTATGGCCGCGTTGATCTCGACGTAGAGCCGGAGCAGAAACGAAAAGCCATTGCCCACTTTTCGTGCGAGAGATTATCGCAACTGCTCGACTGGCCGGTGGTCCGGCGCGAAGACATGGACGGCATAAAGATTTATCTCGGCGACGTTGGCTGGGTGATGGTGCGCGCTTCGGGGACCGAGAATCTTTTGCGCATTTACTGCGAGACTTCGCGTCGCGAAACTACCCAGCAAGTGCTGACGGGCGTCAAAGATCTGGTGCACGCTCTGTAGGAGGACTTACATGGAAACTGTGAATCTGGACCAAAAGTTCTCAATGTTCTTCGAGCAGTACAAGCCGCACATCATTGGAGAAATCAACGATTGCTACATCAAGGCGGTTAAGATCAAAGGCGAATTTATCTGGCACCATCATGACGAAGAGGACGAGCTGTTTCTTGTGGTGAAAGGCATGCTGCGGATGAGGTTTCGCGATCACGAAGCGGTGATCCGCGCCGGCGAATTCATTATTGTGCCGCGCAAGGTGGAGCACTTGCCCATTGCAGACGAAGAGGCTCACGTGGTGCTGATCGAGCCTAAATCGACTTTGAACACCGGAAATGTTACCAATGAAAGGACCGTGGCCCGGCTCAAAAGCATTTAACCCGGAAGTCAGCCAGCCGTGCCGCTTACAAAATCATGGAACATCGCTTTCACACGCTCGACGTCTTCACTACCAATCGATTCGAAGGGAATCCGCTGGCGGTCATCACCGACGGCGACGGGCTTTCGGACGACGCCATGCTCGCGATTGCGCGCGAGATGAATCTTTCCGAGACGGTCTTTGTGCAGAAGCCCACGGATGACCGTGCACTGGCGCGCCTGCGTATCTTCACCACCAAAGAAGAACTGAAGTTGGCGGGGCATCCGGTGGTGGGCACGTGGTTTCTACTCGCCGAACTCGGCGTGGTGCCGGCGCAGGAAGGCGCGGTGCACATCATGCAGCAGACCGGCGCCGGGATTCTTCCGGTGGAGATTCGATTCAAGAATGGCCGGCCGCAGCGCGTAACGATGACGCAAATTCCGGCCGTGTTTCGCGCGGCAAAACTGAATAAGAAACAACTGGCCTCGGCGCTGGGTGTTTCCGTGTCCGATTTTCACGCGAAGCTTGAGCCGCAATATGTCTCGACAGGCATTTCGAATTTGATGGTTCCGTTTCGTAATCGCGCGGCGCTTGGGCGCATCGAGATGAACATTGGCGAACTGCGCCGCCTGCAAGGCAAAAACGGTACGATGGCGTACTGTTTCGCGCTTAACGGCGCCAACAAAGCCTTCACGCGTGGGATGCTTCCGTGGGAGATGTACGAAGATCCGGCGACCGGGTCCGCTGCCGGTTCACTTGGCGCGTATCTGGTGCAGCACGGGAAGCTAAAACCGGCGGAAACTTTTTATATTCAGCAAGGCGTGGAAATGGGGCGGCCGAGTCACATCGAGGTAGAGGTTTCCACTTCCGGCAAGAAATTGGTTCCACGTGTAAGCGGAGCGGCGGTCAAAGTCTTCGAGGGTACGATTCGCATCTGAAAAACTAAAGGCCGCGAAGCGCCGCGGCCTTATTCGAAAGACGAGACAAGCAATTCGCCACAGCTACGCTGCACCACCTGCTTTTTGCGACATTCCTTTATGAATCGCATCTAGAATTCCATTCACAAAGGATCCGGCATCCTCCGAAGAGTATTTCTTGGCGAGATCTACTGCTTCATTGAGAATGACTTTGGCCGGGGCCTCTCCAGTGCGCAATTCGAAAATTGCCAAACGTAAGACCGCCCGATCGATAATCGCCATACGCTCGAGCTTCCAATTTTTGGCGTGCTCGACGATCAACGCGTCCAAGGCGTCGGCATCCTTTGACGCGCCTTCAAAGAGTTGATTTGCAAAAGCCTGGGTAGTGTCGGATGCTTTGGCCGCGCGCCAGAATTTTACTTCCAGCTTCTGCGGTTCCTGGCGGCTCATGTCCCACTGAAATAACATCTGCATGGCGAATTCGCGCGACTTGGTGCGTAGCGAAGGCATCAGGCGCGCCGCAGCTTTCTTCCGGCTGGTGCGACAGCCAAGGCAGTATTTGTGCTGAGTTGTTTAAAAAGACGCGCCATTTCAATCTCCGCCAATCCGGAATCGTATCCTTTATTGCCGTGGGCGCCGCCGGCACGAT
>DATCOK010000669.1:0-2043 GCA_036564765.1 Candidatus Acidiferrum sp.
TTGATGCTCTATCCGCACGAAATTCGCAACTATCGCGACTGGACGGCCATCGACGTCGATCTCTGGCGCCACTACTGGTTCGCCATGGTGAATCGCGGCGTGCTCGCGCAGCCGTATTGGTGGGACGAGCAGTGGACCATCTCCGTGCAGCACACCGAAGCGGACATCGACAAACATCTCGCGGTGTTCGAGGAGATAGCTCCGGGCTTGGCGCACGCGCAGCAGGAGCGCGGTGTTGCGTTCGTGGGCGCAGCCGGGCACTGAGAATTTGCGCGAATCGAATCAGCAAGAATTTGATTTTCAGCGTTGCAGCGGGCCTTTCGGCTCCTGAAGCCAGCGAACATTCCACCAAGCGGCGGAGAAATAATGTCGACGGAAGTCAGCGTGCCGCTTGCCAACGGAATAGAAACGGAAGCCCCGCACCTGCGGCGGGTGCTGGGCCGCTGGGACCTGGTGTTGCTGTTCGTCGTCGCGGTCTTCAACCTTAACGTTGTCCCATCGATTGCCGCCAATGGCGGAGTGACCGTCTGGCTTTGGCTCATCTCTCTCGTGCTTTTTTTCTGGCCCCAGGGCATCGCGGTGATTGAACTGGCGCACCGTTTTCCCGGCGAGGGCGGCGTCTATCTGTGGGCCAAGGAAGTTTTCGGCGACTTCCACGGTTTTCTCTCCGGTTGGTGCTACTGGACCAATAACATGATGTACGTGCCGACAGTGATGTTGTATTTCGTGGGCGTTTCGGTGTACGCGCTGGGCGCGGGTCACGAATCGCTGGCCGACAACAAAATGTTTGCGCTCAGTGCTTCGGTTTTACTGCTGATTATTCTGGTGGTGATGAACATCGTGGGACTCGGCGTGGGCAAGTGGATCAACAATCTGGGCGCGATTGGCACGGGTATCGCCGCGGTGGTGCTGATCGGCTTGGGCGTCGTGGTATGGCTGCGTTTTGGCACCACGGTCACCTCCGCCGATTTCGCCATCCCCGCGAACCCGCGCTTCGTGTTGAACTCCTTCGGCGTCATCTGTTTCGGTTTGGTGGGTCTCGAACTGGCTTCGGTCATGGGCGACGAAATCGAAAACCCGCAGAAGACGTTGCCGGGCGCGGTGGCGTGGGGTGGCGTGTTGTCCGGTCTCCTGTATATCGGCGCGACGCTGACACTGCTAATCGCCGTAAGCAAAGACAACATCAGCGTGCTGCAGGGCATCGTCCAGGCGGTGCGCCACATGGCCGGGCGCGTCCGAGTGCCGTGGATCGTGGCGCCGTTCGCCTTCATGTTGAGCCTCTCGATCGCCGGCATCGGCTCCGCGTGGCTGGGTGGTTCGGCGCGCATTCCCTTCGTGGCCGGCCTCGATTCCTACATGCCCGCGTGGCTCGGCAAAATTCATCCGAAGTACGGAACGCCCTACGCGGCGTTGATCGTCCACGCCACCGTCTCCATGATTCTGGTGATTCTAAATTTCACCTTCACCGGCGCCGGCGTACAGGAAACCTTTCAGAAACTGTTGTCGCTGGCGGTGGTGCTGCAACTGGTTCCGTTTCTCTACATGTTCGGCGCACTCTTGAAGATGGCGTTCCATACTCCCTTTGTCCGCGGGCGCTACAGCCGCTCGACCTTGATTCTGGCTGGCATCAGCGGTCTGCTCACCACCGTGCTTGGCATCGCCCTCGCCTTTTTTCCCGCGCAGCAGATTACTTCGCTGCGCTCCTACGAATTGTGGATGTTCGGAGGCACACTATTTTTTATCGGCCTGGCGGCGTTTTTCTTTTTTGTTTATGGCCGGCGCAAGACCGCCAGAAAACTGGCGGAGGCTACCCCCGCGGTGTGATTTTGTTTGCGCGGAGGGTTGAGCGCGGAAAAGTTTCGTTTCACAATTTAGAAGTAGGCAGCGCAGGAATTCGGAGGCAGGCATGCCAGGCAGTGTGAAAGCGGAAGTTCGCACCTATCAGAACTTTATCGACGGGCAGTGGGTCGCCGGCGCGTCCGGAGAGACTTTTCCCGTTTACGATCCTTCCACTGAAGAAATCATCGCGCAGGTGGCCTCTTC
>DATCOK010000670.1:0-2923 GCA_036564765.1 Candidatus Acidiferrum sp.
CCTTTAAGGTGAGCGTGAATCTGGTGCTGGTGCGCGTGGTGGTGCGGGACGACAAGGGCAAGGTAGTCGCGAATCTGCGCAAGGAAGATTTTCAACTTTTGGATAATCGCAAGCCGCAGATCATTACCACGTTCAACGCGGAGACGCCGGAGTCACAGGCCTTGAAGGCCGCGCCGACGATCACGACGGAGGCGGGCGACCCGGTGAGCGTGGAGGCGGCGTCGGCGTTGGCGAAAAAGTTGCCGCAGCGATTCGTGACGCTGTTTTTCGATGATGTGCACATGTCGATGGAAGACACCGCGTTTGTGCGCAACGCGGCGACGAAAGTTTTTGGTGCGCTGGCCCCGTCGGATCGCGTGGCGATGTATACGTCATCCGGGCAATTCAAGCAGCCGTTCACTGCAGACCGCGACGCTATGGGCCAATCGTTGCTGTCGATTGTTCCACATCCCACCTCAGGGAGTGCGGGCTTCCAAGATTGTCCGGATGTGTCGTATTACCAGGCGGACCTGATCGAAAACAAGAGCGACTCGCAGGCGCTGACGGTAGCCACGGAAGACGCGGTGGCGTGCGCGTTTAACGGAGATGAAACGAAGGCTGCAATGGCGGCGCAGATGGCGGAGTCGAGTGCGCGGCGGGCGTTGACGACGGGAGACCAGGAGACGGAGTATGCGTACCGGCACATTGAGGAGGCCATGCGGCAGCTGACGGCTATGCCGGGGCAGCGGATCATGGTGTTCGTGTCGCCGGGATTCATTCCCAGCACGTTGTGGTCGGAGACTTCGGCGTTGATCGACCGCTCCACCCGCGCGGGAATCGTGATCAATACGATTGATGCGCGCGGATTGTACACTCCGGACTTGATGGGAGATATTGCCAGCCCGTCGGTGTCTTCGAACAAGACTCTGGGGATCAAGGCGTCGTTTCGAGTGCAGGCACAGACGGTACAGGATGAGGTGCTGCAACAGTTGGCGTACGGCACGGGCGGGACGTTCTTTCACAATCGGAATGACATTGATGAAGGGTTGCGACGCGCGGTGGCGGCGCCGGAGCTGAGCTACCTGTTGGGATTTTCGCCGCAGAATATGAAGTACGACGGGCGGCAACATTCCATCAAGGTGACGCTGACCGGGAAGCAGAAATATGCGATTCAGGCGCGCAATTCGTATTACGCGCCGAAATCGATACCGGATCCGGCGGAAGCGGCGAAGCAGGAGATTCGCGAGGCGGTATTTTCGCAAGAAGAGATGCATGACGTGCCGGTGGATCTGCAGACGCAGTTTTTCAAGACGGACGCGAGTACGGCGAAGCTGTCGGTGCTGTCGCACTTTGATGTGAAAGGCATAAAGTTTCGCAAGCTGGACGGGCGGAACCGCGACAGCCTGGTGATTGCCACGGCGATTTTTGACGACAACGGGAATTTTGTGGCGGGCGGCGAGAAGACCGTGGACATGAAGTTGTTAGACACCACGTATGACCGGTTGAGCCGGTCGGGATTGACGATGAAGTCGAGTTTTGACGTGAAGCCGGGGAGCTACATGGTGCGGCTGGTGGTGCGCGACGGCGAGGGCGCGCAGATGGCGGCGCGGAATGGGGCAGTAGTTATACCTTAGAGGTTGGAGGTTGAGGTTCGAGATTCGAAGCGGAACTGCGTCGTTGAGTTTTGAGTAGCGCGGTTAGAATTTTAAGTTGAATATTTCCGGTGCGGGGTTCGTTGGAGGTGGTGATGGCTATCCTTAACTTTTTTGGCGGGCGGCGACGGGAACTAGCTGTTGGGGTGGGCCTCTTGTTGGCGGGTCCGCTGGGCATTCTTTGGGCTCAGTCGGATGGCGGGTCGGCGCCGCCGCCTGCGGCGCAGCAAGGTGACGCTGCTGCGAAGCCGCAAGAAGGGAACACATCCGCTCCTGCTCCTGCGGTGCCGCAACAGGCTGCGCCTCCTGCGGATGCTGCTGGCGCGGCGCAGGGTACGCCGGACGCGCTGAGCAATGTGGTGATTCGTAAAGAGTCGAAGTTGGTGCTGGTGGATGCGGTGGTGACGGACAAGAAGGGGAATTACCTGCGGGACCTTACGCAGAATGAATTCAAGGTTTACGAAGACAACAAAGAGCAGGCGATCAGTTCGTTTTCGAGCGGGTCGGATCCGTCGAATCAGGCTAACGGACAGAAGCGTTATCTGGTTTTGTTTTTTGATAATTCCACGATGCAGACGCCGGATCAGATTCAGGCGCGCAACGCGGCGAATCAATTCATTGCGGCGAACGCGGGAGAAGACCGCATGATGGCGGTGGTGGATTTTGGCGGGGCGCTGCGCATTGTGCAGAATTTTACGGCGAATGCGGATTTATTGAAGTCGGCGGTGGCGGGAGTGAAAAATTCTGCGGTGAATCCCAATGCGAATGTGCCGGGGAACCAGCCGATTACCGTGGCGTCGTCCAGTTTGAATTCGCTGAGTACGGCGGAGGGAGATTTTGGAGCGCGCAGCATGTTGCTGGCGGTGCGGAGCCTGGCGAAAAATCTGCGGACGGTGCCGGGACGAAAGATGGTGGTGCTGTTTTCCGGGGGCTTCGCGCTGAATCCGGAGAATGAGTCAGAGCTGACCGCGACGATCGACGCGTGCAACAAGTCGAACGTGGCGATTTACAGTCTGGATGCGCGCGGATTAGTGGGCGGCGCGCCGGGCGGAATGGCGCGGCTGAATTTTGGCGATGGGTTGACAGCGGTGTCTAAAGAACGTGATTCGAATGATTCGCAGGCGCGTCCGCGATTGGTGCTGGCTTCGCTGAGCGAGTGGGCAGCAGCTGATCCGCAACGGCCGGGCGGTGGCGGCGGAACCGGGGGAACTGGCGGAGCCGGAGGTGGCGGGCGCGGCGGCGCGGGCGGCGGAACTGGCGGCACAGGTGGAACCGGAGGAGCGGGCGGCGGC
>DATCOK010000671.1:0-2047 GCA_036564765.1 Candidatus Acidiferrum sp.
GCACAAGCGTACCCCGCATTTTCTGCGCTGGAACGCCCGCAAAGACACCCTGCTCGCCGCCCGCGAAGCCACCTTCTGGAAGAAAATTTCTTAGCCGCAGATCGCCGCGTTAACTTTCCGGCGCCAGATAATATCCGGGCCGCGCACGCACTTTCACTCCCGGCCGGTCCACACTCACTGCAATTTCGTGATACCCCGAAGCCCCGGTTCCCGTCGGCGTGTAACTCAAGCTGTACTGCGAATGCAGCTCGCCGCCAATTTCGTCGATGGCTTTTTCGATGGAGCGGTCGCGAAACGTCGCGAGGTGTGCGCCACCGGTAGCCACCGCCGCCGTCTCCAGCGCATGGTCCTTGATCTGATTCTCCGCATGCTGTACGGCCCACACCGCCAGCGCCATCAAATCAATATTTCCGTAGCGATTTTCTTCCGTGGTCGGCGTCTGCACTTGCCCCGGCACGCCCGGCTGCGGAAAAGTTCCCGGCGGGGTGATCTGATTTTTTTTATTCTCCGGTTTCTGCTGCAATTGCGCGCGCGTAGTCGAAAGCCCCACGCTGTATATCGTGATGTTCGCGAGCTGCGCCTGCCGCAACACCTCGCCTAGTTTCGTCGCGCTACCGGCATCGTTCGCTTCCGAAATAATCAGCATCACCCGCCGTCGGCCCCCTCGCTCCGCCGTCGCCTGCGGCCGGCTGGTCAGCATCTCCACCCCCGTCGCCATCGCGTCGTACAACCGCGAACCCGAAGTCCCTTCATCCATCCGGGTGATGGTTCGCTCAATCGCATCGTTGTCCGTCGTGAACTCCTGCAACTTGTCCACCGAGTCATTAAAGCCCACTACCGCCGCTTCGCCGCTCGGCCCCATCACCGCCTGCGTCAAGAGAATTCCCGTTTTGCGCAGCTCCGGAAACATCGCCTCGATCCGCGAACTGGTCTCCATCAGAATCACCAGCGAAATCGGGTCGCCTCCCAAATCCAGATGCGTAATCTTTTGCGCCACCCCGTTATCGGTCACCACAAAATTTTTCTCGTCCAGGTCGTGTAGCATCTGCCCGCTGCCGTCGCGCACTGTCACCGGCGTATTCACCAGCGCCACCCGCACCTTCAACCGCGCCTGCACTTCCGGTGGCGCCTGCTGCACCGCTACTCCCGGCTTCGGCGCCATCGGCCCTTCCGGGGCCTGCGCCCAAGCAGAAGCGCAACACACCGCAAAGAAAACCGCCGCGATCATCAAAGCCCGTGCCTTACCAAATGTTGCCATCTGCGATAACACTCTTTGCAGTCTCTGCTTCTATTACTGCGCGCGCCAGCCCACAATGTAGGAAGTCACACGAAGCGCCACACTGCACGGATTCGACGCGTCCGAACCCCTAGATGTTGCCGCGCCTATCCTCCGCTTCCTGAAATAACTGCTCCTGGAGAGACGAATGTCCCCGCGACTGCCGAAGCTCAAGCCCCAGCACGCCCCCAAAGCGCCGCATGAAGACCCCGAATTTCTCCAAAGCACTCCAGCCCGCCCGCTGCGCATCCTCGCCGAATATATTCACCCCTACGTCCAGCTGAAAAAAGAAGGCATCGGCGACACCATCGTGATGTTCGGCTCCGCGCGCATCCTCCCACGCGATCTGGCCCTGACCCGTTACAAGCGCGCTAAAGACGCCGCCGTCAACACCAAAAATCCCGCCAACCGTGCCAAGCATCGCGCCGCAGTCCGCCGCGCCAAAAGCCTTCTCGACATGTCCCGCTACTACGAGGAAGCCCGCCAGCTATCGCAGCGCATCACTGCTTGGGCCATGACCCTCGGCCCCCGCCCGCGCCGCTTCGTCATCTGCTCTGGCGGCGGACCCGGCATCATGGAAGCCGCCAATCGCGGCGCCACCGAAGCCGGCGGTAAATCCATCGGCCTCTCCATCGAATTGCCCCACGAGCAGTTCGCCAACGCCTATATCAGCCCGGAACTGAGCTTCAACTTCCACTACTTCTTCATGCGCAAACTATGGTTCGCGCAAATCGCCAAAGCCCTAATTATTTTTCCCGGCGGCTTCGGCAC
>DATCOK010000672.1:0-2517 GCA_036564765.1 Candidatus Acidiferrum sp.
GTGCATAGGAGCATGGTGCGGTAATGGAGGTTGAGTTTCTGAAGAATGGTTTCGGCGTTGCGGACCAGGGCTTCGTGCTCTTCGTAACTTTTTTCAGGGTGCGTGAATTTGAAGAGCTCGACTTTCTGGAATTGATGCTGGCGCAGGATGCCGCGGGTGTCCTTACCGGCGGCACCCGCTTCGGAGCGGAAACAGGCGGTCCAGGCGGTGACGTTGATGGGAAGTTGCGCTTCGGGTACGGTTTCGTCGCGATAGAGATTGTGGAGTTCGACTTCCGAGGTGGGCGTGAGCCAGAAATCGGTGTCCTGGATTTTGAAGAGGTCGGCGGCGAATTTGGGGAGTTGGCCGGAGCCCATGAGTGAGGCGCTATTTACGAGGAATGGTGGAAGGATTTCGGTGTAGCCGTGCTCGCGGGTGTGCACATCGAGAAAGAAATTGGCAAGGGCACGTTCGAGGCGGGCTCCCCAGCTTTTGTAAACGGCGAAACGCGCGCCGGTGATTTTGGCGGCGGCCCCGAGATCGAGGATGCCGGCGCGTTCGCCGACTTCCCAGTGGGGGCGCGGGGTGAAGTTGTATTGGGGAGGAGCGCCCCAGCGGCGAACTTCCATGTTATCGGCGGCGCCCGTGCCGATAGGAACGCTGGAGTGCGGCACGTTGGGGATGGTGAGAAGAAGCTCGCGCTGGGTGGCGTCGAGCTGGGTGATGCGCTCGTCGGACTGCTTGATCAGGTCGGAGACCTGCTTCATTTCACCGATCAGGGCGTCAGCGGTTTCTTTAACTTTTTTGAGGCGGGCGATTTCATCGCTGGCCTTGTTGCGCTGGGCTTTGCGTTGTTCGTTGGCGTGAATGAGTTCGCGGCGCTCTTTGTCGAGGGCGCGGAAGCCGTCCAGGTCGAGTTTGGCGTTGCGCTTCGCGGACATTTTGGCGAAGAGATCGAGGTGCTCGCGGAAATAGGTGAGGTCATGCATGGAGTTGGAAGGATAACGTAGTCAGGAAGGCCGAGGCTAGAGAGGTGACAGAGGGAGAGATTGCAGGACTACAAGATGAGTGGCGAGCGAGCACAACTGTGCTGCTGAAGCCGTTAAATAGCGAGGGTACGAAAGTACTTGGGGAAGAGTACGGAGGAGGGGAGCGGGAAGTACTGGGGCGATGGGACGAGCGGGCTATCGACGGCGGAGGGGGTGGGGAGCAAAATTGTCACTGTAATCTGGAGTTGGTCGCGGCTTCCGGAGCGGTCCCAAGCTGCTCCTGTGTAGCGTCCTGCTGCTCGCGAGCGCAGCATCACGACTGAGTCGTGCGCCAGCTTCGGATTGCGTTTCCCTCCATCCCCCACGCCCGAGCGGCCGGAACCCCCACCGGCCGCTCACTTTTTTTGGCTGACGCAATTTGTCCGCGTATCTGGTTGTGCAGAAGATTTGGAGGTCCGACGGCTCGGAAAGGATCGGCGGCTGCCTACGCTGAGACTCAAAATATATCGTACGGAGAAGAGTGCGCAGAAATGCAAAGAGGGGGCTGGTGCAAGCCCCCTCTTTATAATTGACGCCCCAAAACCGGAAACCGAGTCGAGGTTCGGGTCCGGCCACCCCGGGAAGCCAATCTTTTTTAAAGTTGTCTACACGAGAGCAAGTGGTATGCCAGGGGCGAACAGAAACAAGTTCGGCAGCCATTGTGTTGAGTGCATGAGAGTTAGGAAGAATCACCAGCATGGTTACATTGCATCGGTAAAACAGAACCTACAAAATCTCACAGAAATGCTCAAGCGTTCTATGTAGTTTGGGAATTAGTAACGCGGAAGCCGGGAACGCGAAGTTTTGGAATAACGTTATTTCAAACTTCTGGTGTTCGCGAGGGAGCGTGACACGGATGACTCAACAATTCTTTCGCGACGAAATTCTCACGACTCTGTCAGACGCCTATGGCGGTGCGAAGCGCGTCGGCCACGGATTGACTGAAACGCTGCACGTCGGATTGGTGCTCGGCTTCGACCATGACGCGGGCGAGGGGCTCGGTGCCGGAGTAGCGCAGCACGATGCGGCCGGTTTCGCCGAGACGCGATTGGGCGTCGGAGAGTGCGCGGGACACTTCCGGCAGCGAATCGAGCGGCGGCTTGGAGTGGACTTTCACGTTGACGATGGTCTGCGGGTAATCTTTGAATCCAGCGATGAGCTGGTCCAGGCTGCCGTGTATGGAGACGAGCGAGGCGATTTTGATGGCGGTCAAGAGGCCGTCGCCTGCCGGGCTGTCTTCCAGAAAAATAATGTGGCCGGATTGTTCGCCGCCGAGAACACTGCCGCTGTGGAGCATTTCCTCGAGGACGTAGCGATCGCCGACGTCGGCGCGGGCTAGAGTGATATTTTCGCGGGCCAGGACTCTTTCCAGTCCGAGATTGGACATGGAAGTGCCGACAATGCGATCGCCCTTCAACTTGTTTTGCTTTTTCAGGAAACGGCCGGCGGCGAGCATGACGCCATCGCCATTGACGACCTGGCCGTCAGCGCAGACGAAGAGGGCGCGGTC
>DATCOK010000673.1:0-3088 GCA_036564765.1 Candidatus Acidiferrum sp.
GACCCGGATGTTGCGCTTCTTGGCTTCGCTGACCAGTCGGTCGAAATCTTTCAGCGTGCCGTACATTGGATCAATATTTTCGTAGTCCGACACGTCATAGCCGAAATCCACTTGCGGAGAAGGGAAGCACGGGGTGATCCAGATGGCGTCGACGCCCAATTGATGAAGGTAATCGAGCTTGGAGGTGATGCCGTTGAGGTCGCCGATGCCGTTGTTGTTGCTGTCCGCGAAGCTGCGCGGATAGATTTCGTAAAAGACCGCGTCCTGCCACCATTTGCGAGGCTGGGTATCGGCGCTTTGTTGGGCTTTCGCGCCGCCCGAAACGCTAAGCAGAAAAAGCGCGGCGAGAATTATTGACTTTTTTGTGTTCATCCGGAAACTCCCTTTCCGAGGCCAAATGCAGCTAAGACTTCAGCGTTCTGGCGGCACAACTCAGATGCACTGTTGCTAACGCTTGTGTACTTCTTTGCGGCGGCTGGCCGCCGAAAAGTGAATCGTGACGGTAGTGTACGCGGCGCGACCGGTCTTTTGCTCGGGCATGGCCACGTAAATCCAAGGTGCATCGCTGTTCGTACCCATCAGCTCACCGCCGTCGACGGAAGAGATGGCGGCGCCGTTCCATAAGGACAGTTCGTATTCGTGAGAAGGTGCGCCAGAGAGGGACAAAGTAAGTTGGTCTTTCGATGACGACCACGTTTCGGAAAGAATGCGCAAGCCTTCGCTCGCGCTCCCAAGTTGTGGCAGTTCCGCGCTGTAACCGACCCCAAAGTCGTCGGCGATGCCGACATGAAGGGTGGTCGAACCTGGAGCGGCAGCCGCGCGAATTGTCGCGTGCTGATCGTTTTCGTTGGCGTCGGTATGGAAAGGGACGCGGCGATTGTTAAGTTCAGCGGAGAGAATCTTTGCACGGAGGCTGATGGCGGGCTGAAAGGCAATCATGCACGGCTGCGAACCGTGGTTCTGAATTTTGAGGTCAACGCCCTCGGCGCTTTTGAAGTATTGCACGCTTACGGTAGCGGTGCCCACGTGGATATCGCTCAATGCGAAGAACGTCCAATCGGCGGGCAGATGTGGCGCAAGAGTGAGTGTTGCGGTTTTAGCGTCGGTGGCGAGGCCAAACATGCCGCGCAGGATGGGCGCGACGACCATCGCCGCGGACCATATCTGATGCGGCGAACTGGTCGATAGGCCCTGATAATAGTCGCCGGACAAAACTTCAGTGACGTGGCCGGGAGAGCCGTCGAGCGCCAGCAATGCGTTGGCGCGCAAGTTCGCGTAGGCGGCGTGTTCGCGGTGATAGCGATATTCGCCGACAGACGCCCACCCGGTGAACAGCGGCCAAACCGAGCCGTAGTGATAACCGCCGCCGCTGAAGCGCTCCGCTTGACCGGAAATGATGCGCATGCCCCAGTCGGTCTGGTGATTCGAATCGGAGAGCAGCGTGATCATCGGGTTGGCCTTCTCGTGATCGAGATCGCCGAACCACATCGGGACGGTCGAGAGCACGCTGGCCTCGTCGACCGGTTTATTGTCTTTATCCAGCGCGAATGCAAAACGATTTTTTCCCGCGAGCCAGAACGCGCTATTGACCAGCGCTCTTTGCTTTTCGAAGGCCCCAGCGAGTTCCTGGCTTTCCGTTTCTTTTCCCGCGACATGAGCGAGGTTCGAAAGTGCTCGCAGCGCTTCTGCGCCAAGTCCGCTCTGGTACAACTCCGTCTTGACGGGCAGCAGCGGCCCGCCTTCGACCCAACCGTGCCCGAAACCGAAATTCTGCGGCAGCCCTTGAGCGTCGTACGTGGAATGCATAAATTGATAAGCCTTCCAGGCGCTGTCCCATTTGGCTTGCGCGAAAGCGCTGTCGCCGCTTTCGACCACGTAGTCATTCATGGTGATGATGTACAGCGGCGTCGCGTCGACCGAAGCGTATGCGTAAGGATAATCGGCGAACCACGGAACGAAGCTCGCGCCTTGCGCAATTTCATGAGGGATTTTTCCGTCGTCGCGCTGGTATTTGCCGATGAATTCGAGTGCTTTGCGCGTGGTGGCGTAATCGCCGGCGGCGTCGAGCGCAAGCGAGGTCCACATGGAGTCCCGCCCGAAGAACCAAGCGAATCCTGGACGTTGACTCTCTCCCGAAGTGCGGTATCCGGCGACGAGACCAGTACCCAGATAAGGATTTGTGACCAGCCCTTGCAGCATGCTCACGCGCGACCAGTCGTAGGCCCGCTGCAACTCTTCATCCGGTAAGTCGACGCTGACGGTTTGCGCTAAATAGTTCCGGTAGTAATCGGCGGATTGCTGCAAGAGTTGCGAGTAATCGGAAGTCAGGCGCTGATAGGTTTCTTCGGCGTCAGAACGGCCTTGCACGGAAGCAGCGAGCACGATCACTTTGGAGTCGCGGCCTTTTTCCGTGACGCCCAAGCGGAACGAGCTCTCGCGCTCGCTCGAATAGTTGGTGTCGAATTCTTCCTTGGTCTCCTCCGCGGTGGGCGAGCCCAGGAATGCGGCGAATTTCTTTTGTTCTTCGCCAAAATAAAACGCGCGATGGTCGCGGTCCCAATTGCTGTAGGTGGCGCCCAGTCCGGCGGGCCACTCGAGCTGGAAGTCGCGGTGAAACGTAGCTTCGATCTCCAGAGGGAATTCGGTTTCGACATCGAAGAGAATGACGGCGCCGGGTTCGTTAACCGGAACGAAAAACGTTTCCCGGACGCTGAAGGTGTCGCCGGTATAGAGAATCGTTGTCGATTCGGGCCGCACGGTGACCGTGCGCGCGAGCGAATCCGCAGCGAGAACGCGTTCGCCGGTGCGGAAATGCAAATGGAAGTCGCGCACGATTTTGAGCGGATAGACCCACGCTTCAACACGCCCCGCTTCGTTGCCAAAAATCCCGGCGCGGGTTCCCACGACGGACAAAAATTCCCAAGTGCGAACCGGACGCGTGAGTTCGAGTGCGGGACCTGGCGGAGGCGACTTTTTTTCTTGGGCGGGGGCGGTGCGAGCAGTGAAAATCTCGAGCGCGACACAGGAAATGACGGCGATGGCGCGTAGTGTTTTCATCAGATGCGGGCGGAGTGAAGCAAAGTGGAGC
>DATCOK010000674.1:0-2903 GCA_036564765.1 Candidatus Acidiferrum sp.
CTTCATGAGCGGCGCTAATTGCGCGCGCTAGCGCATTTTCAGTAGCACGCAGCAACTGGTCCGTGCGCTCCTCGATGATTCCTACGGGAACAGTCGTAGCGTTATCGCCAACCCAACCATCCTGAATAATGCCGATGTCGAGCTTCACTACCTCGCCATACTGAATGCGCCGCTGGCTGCCAATACCGTGGACCACTTCGTCGTTAAGGGAGATGCAAATGTTCCCGGGAAAAACGCGATGGCCCAGCCGATAACCCAGAAAGGCGCTTTTTACGCCGGCGTCGCTCATGAAGTCCGCAGCTGCCTGATCCACTTCCTTGGTTGTAATTCCAGGGCGAATCAGATCGCTGACCCGGTCGAGTATGTCGCTGGCTGTGCGGCATGCCTGCCGCATCTTCTCAATTTCCCGGGCGTTCTTGATCGGAATCATTTCGCCGTCTTGTCCTCAATCAATTTTGAGATGTCGGCAAAGACCGCATCGCGGTCGCGGTTCCCGTCAATACGATGCAACATCGACAGCCTTTCATAAAAGGCTCCCAGCGGTTCGGTCTTCGTACGGAATTCTTGCAAACGTGTTTGCAACACGGCTAAATCATCATCATTCCGGCGTTCCAATCGGCCGTCGCAATACGGACACACGGGACGGTTGGCGAACTGTGCACTCGACGAACTCGTCGTAAAACCGCACTCGCCGCATTGAAGCCGCCCGGTGATGCGATCGCGCACAGTCTCCTCCGATACTTCCAGCCAGATCGCCAGATCCAGTGCTGTGCGTAATTTCGTCAACATCGACATCAAACTTTCAGCCTGCGGCAATGTTCGGGGAAATCCGTCGAAGACGAATCCGTGGCCGCCATGCAAGCGCAACCAGTCCTCGATCAATTCGATGATGATCTTGTCCGAGACCAGTCCGCCGCTCTGGAGCACTTCGGCAGTCTCCTGCCCCAGCGGAGTCCCTAGATCGCGTTCACGCCGCAAAATCGCCCCGGGTGAAGTTACGGGAATCCCGAAGTGGCGCGTAATCATTTCCGCCTGAGTTCCTTTGCCGGAACCGGGCGGGCCGAGAAGAACAAGCCGCCTTTTCACCTATCGCCCATAAAGAAAGATCGCGACCCCGGCAATCACGAGCACCGCAATGCCCACATACAGCCACATTAGGGTGCCGCTCTCCGCCGCTTCGCCGCGCGCGTAAGCAGCGCGATCAAAGGAGCGCCCGCGGATTCGGCCCTTGCGCAAAAATCCGTCGTAATGCCGCTGAATCAGGTGCGTCTCCACTTGCCGCATGGTATCGAGCATGACGCCAACAATGATCAGCAGGCTTGTGCCGCCGAAGAACTGAGCCGTGATCACCGGCACATTCAGCGATTGGCTGAGCAAACTTGGGAACACCGCGATCAGCGTTAAAAAGATTGCCCCCGCAAAAGTCAGCCGCGTCATGGTGTAATCGAGGAAGTCGGCAGTCGGTTTTCCCGGTCGCACACCGGGGATGTAGCCTCCGTATTTTTTCAGATCGTCCGCGATTTGGGTCGGTTGAAACTGCGTGGCGACCCAGAAGTAACTGAAGAAGAAGATCATTGCCGCAAGAGCGACATAATGCGGCCACCCGGTCGAAAGCGCTGCAGCAATGCGATTCGCAGTGGGACTGTTCTTGAAGCCGTAGCTCACGATCGTCGCCGGGAACAAAAGCAGCGCCCACGCAAAGATGATCGGCATCACGCCCGCATAATTTACCTTCAAAGGCATGTATTGCGTTTGGCCGCCGTACATTTTCCGCCCGACCACGCGTTTCGCGTACTGCACAGTGATTTTACGGACGCCTTGCGTAATCGCGATCACTGCGGCGATGACAAAGACGAGAACCAAGACAAGCAGCACCAGCACCATCGGGTTCACCTGGCTCGCTCCTTGCCCTGATGGAACAAAAGTCTTCCAGGCCTGCACCAGCGCAGCGGGCAACCGCGCAACAATCCCGATCGTGATGATGAGAGAGATGCCGTTGCCGATACCGCGTTCGGTGATTTGATCGCCCAACCACATCAAAACCAACGTGCCGGTCGTTAGGGAGACCACCGTGACGATTCGGAATTTCCAACCAAGATCGTCCACCAGCGGCACCCCAAGTTGCCTGATTGTGTCAGTAATTCCGGGCAGCATCGTGTGATACGACTCCGGGTGCTGAAAGGAGAGCGCCAGCAAGTAACCTTGGAAAATGCACAGCACTAGTGTTGTATAGCGCGTCAACTGCATGATCTTCTGGCGACCGCCGTCCTCGCGCGCCAGCCGGCCGAGTTGCGGGATCACTGCAGTCAGCAGCTGCATCATGATCGACGCGCTGATGTACGGCATGATCCCGAGAGAAAAGACAGCGCAGTTTTCCAGGGCTCCGCCGCTGAACAAGTTGAACAGCGCGGCCAGACCGCCTCCGGTGCGCTGGCTAAGCGAAGTGCGAAACCATTCTTGCAAAACTCCCTGATTCACACCAGGTGTCGTGATCGCAGCCCCCAAACGCACAATCACAATTACGGCCAGCGTAAACAAAATGCGCCGACGCAGCTCCGGTATCTTGACGCTATTTAAAAACGCCGAAATCATTCGCTTTTCTTGTTGCGCGATTTCGTTTTCTTAACCCGCGGCTTATCTGCCGCGACCGCGGCCTCTGGCGCCACCTGAGACGAAGCAACGTCTGCCTGGCTTTTTTCAATCCTGCGCGCTTCACGCAGCGTGACGGTTCCACCGGCCTTTTCAATTTTTTCGCGCGCGCTCGCACTGATTTTGTCGGCTTGCACTTCGAGGTCGTGCTTCAGCTCGCCCTCGCCGAGGATTTTGATCCCGACAAAATGACCTCGGACGAGATTCGATTCGCGCAAAAGTTGTTCGTTTACAACTGTGCCGGCCTTAAATGC
>DATCOK010000675.1:0-5826 GCA_036564765.1 Candidatus Acidiferrum sp.
CCACCGATTGGTGCGCTATGACCATGCTCGACATGGCCCTGCACGGCGGGCGCGCCGGACGCTTGCATCGCGAACTGGTCCTCGAAAAACAGATCGCTGTCGAAGCCGACGGCGGCATCGACGACATCTTCGGCTACAACGGCCCCACCCAGATGGTCACCCGCATCATGCACAAGCCGGAATTTTCCAGCGACGCCGCGCTCGCCGCCTTCGACGAAGTCATCGCCGAAATTCGCAAGAACGGCATCAGCGATGACGAACTCCAGCAACTCAAAGTGAAGTGGCGCTCCGACTATTACTCCACGCTCGAAGGCGGCCGTGGCGGCTACATGCCCCGTTACGGACTGATGCATCTGCTCGCGTGCTTCACTCTTTTCGACGGCGAACCGCAGCTCGTGAACACCATCCTCGACGGTTTCGAAGCCGTAACTTGCGAACAAGTGCTGGCCGCCGCCAAAAAATATCTGCGCAACGATCAACGCGCCATCGTCTTTCGCAAACCTTCAGCGCACGCTGAGAAAGAGGCCGCCTGATGACCTCGCGCCCCTCGCCCGTCGAAGAACCCGTGGCCATCGGCGTCCCTGCGCTCTCCGCGGAACGCCCCGTCACCTGGCCCAAACAAATTAAAGCGCGCCTCGCCAACGGTCTCGAAATCATCCTCGCCGAAGCCCATTCCATTCCTAAATTCCATGGCGAACTTTTTTTCCGCTCCGGCAACGCCGCCGCCCTCGATCGCGGCCCGGCTCTCGCCGACATGACCGCTACCGTCGTCCGCACCGGCACATCCCGCCGCACCAGTCGCCAGATTGAAGAAGACCTGCGCCGCATCGGCGCCGATCTCTCCACCAGCGCAGGCCAGGACAACAGCGCCATCGCCTTCGCTGGCCTCTCCGAATTTTCCGAGCAGCTTCTCGGCATGGTCAACGAACTCGCCCGCCACGCCAATTTTCCCGCCCCTGAATTCGAACGCGAGCGCCGCCAGAAACTCGAAGAAGTGAAACTGGAGCGCACCTCCCCCGGCTTTCTCGCCGGTGAACGCCTCCGCAAAGTTTTATTCGGCGCGCATCCTTACGGCCAGGTTTCCGCCTCCGAAGCCCAGGTCGCCGCCTACAGCCGCGAAGATCTCCAGAGCATCTACAAGGATTTCTA
This sequence comes from Candidatus Acidiferrum sp., assembly GCA_036564765.1. GTDB lineage: Bacteria > Acidobacteriota > Terriglobia > Acidiferrales > UBA7541 > Acidiferrum. The sequence goes on from DATCOK010000675.1 coordinate 1,150, forward strand.
CACCCCGCAAAACGCTCTGCTCCTCATGGTCGGCGACTTCGATTCCCAGGCCATGCTCAAAACCGCCGAAAACGTTTTTGGCGCCTGGGAAGGGAAGAAGCCGGAAACCAAAATCGCCGCCGCCCCGCCGCATCCCCGCGGTCGCCGCGTCTATCTCGTGCACGTTCCCGGCGCGGTGCAAACGCAAATCATCGCCGGCTGCCCCTCCATCACTCGCAAAAGTCCCGATTGGCTCCACCTCGGCCTCACCAACAGCCTCTACGGCGGCGCCTTCAATTCGCGCCTGGTCATGAACATTCGCGAGGACAAGGGCTACACCTACAGCCCACGCAGCGGCGTCCATCCTCTGCGCCAACACGGCTACTTCTCCGTCTCCGCCGCGGTGCGCAACGAGGTCGTGGCCGCTTCGCTCACCGAAATGTTCTACGAAATGGACAAGCTCCGCTCGCTACCCGTTCCCGCTGCCGAGTTAGCTGACGCCCAGAATTATCTGACCGGCGTTTTCTCCATGGGCCTGGCCACCCAGCAGGGCTTGCTCAGTCAACTCGCCACCGTAGCCCTCAACGAACTGCCCGACGATTACCTCGAAACCTATCGCGAAAAAATCCGCGCCTTCACTCCCGACGACCTGCTCTCCGCGGCCCGCAAATATTTCGACACCGCCAACATGCAAATCGTCGTCGTCGGCGACCGCTCCCAAATCGAATCCCAAGCCGCCCTCTTCGGCGACCTCGAAGTCTACGACGCCCAAGGCAATCACCTCAGCTAACGCCGGCGCACAACGTCAACGAGGGCTCGAACTTCGGAGTCTGAGCCTAAGGCTCCGGCATTTTTGCAGCCGGCAGCCAACAACATCATGTTATTGCATCAAGTACTATAATTAAGTAGTATGCAGCGGTGCTAACCAGGCTACTCCTCGTCCCGCTTCTCATCGGCGCGCTGGCAGCAGGCCCTGCCCAAGCCAAGAAGAAGCCGCCCGCCCAACCCATCAACCTCAACACCGCCAACTCCGCCCAGCTCCAGCAAGTCCCCGGCATCGGCCCCGCCACCGCCGAAAAAATCCTGCAGATGCGCAAGTCCTACGGCGCCTTCAAAAGCGTCAACGACTTGCTAGCCATTCGCGGCCTCGGCCCCAAACGCCTCGAAAAAATGCGCAAATATCTCACCGTGAACAAAACTGCCGCCCAATCCTCTAACTGCACCGGCTGCGCAAAACAGAAGCCGCCTCCCAGGAAACTCGCGACAACCACACCCAAAAATCAGCCCGCGGCCGCCAAGCCTTCGCAGTCCGAAGCCGAATCAGAAGAACCTTAAATTGTCCGTGGAATTTTTAGAGGAAAACGAAAAACAAGAAACAAACTCGCCCGAATCTCGCAACTTCAAATAACCGAACTTCACAAAATCACAAAACCTGATGCTTATCCCGCCGCGCCGCGCTCGATTCTTCCACGCGCAACGGCACCTGGTCCGCGATGCGAATCCCGTAACCCTCCAGCGCCACAACCTTCTTCGGATGATTCGTAAGCACGCGAATATCTTTCAGTCCCAGATCGATCAGAATCTGCGCCCCTATCCCGCTCTCGTGCTGCACCATGCGCATCCGGGCTGGCTCGCGATCCAGTTGCCCGCGCGAATGGAAATGAATCTGCGGGAGCGCCCCCGTAGCTTCCGCGGTCTCCACGGAAAATCCTCGCCCGGTATGATGCAGGTACAGAAAAACGCCGCGATCTTCCTTGGCAATCGCCGCCAGCGACCGCGCCACCAACTCCGAGCAATCGCAGGCCGTCGATCCGAACACATCACCAGTCAGGCAATGGGAGTGCACCCGCACCAGCGCTGGCTCCTCGCCTTCCAGGTCGCCGCGCACCAGCGCAATGTGCTGGTCATGATCCACGTCGCTGGCATACGCAATCATGCGAAAATCGCCGAATCGCGTTGGCAACACCGCTTCGCCCACCCGCCGCACGTACCGCTCATGCTGCATGCGGTAGCGAATCAAATCCGCCACCGTCAACATTTTGATCCCGTGCTGCTTGCAGAATTCCATCAATTGCGGCACCCGTGCCATGGTGCCGTCTTCGTTCATGATTTCGCAGATCACACCCGAAGCATTTAAGCCCGCAATCCGCGACAGATCCACGGAAGCTTCGGTCTGTCCCGCGCGCACCAGCACGCCGCCGTTGCGCGCCCGCAGCGGAAACATGTGCCCCGGCCGCGCCAGGTCCTGCGGCCTGGTCTTCGGATCGATGGCCGTAAGAATGGTAATCGCCCGGTCCGACGCGCTGATGCCCGTGGTCACGCCCAGCCGCGCATCAATCGCTTCGCAAAATGCCGTGCCATGCACCGAAGTATTGATCGGCGACATCAGCGGCAAGTGCAGTTCGTCGCAGCGCTGCTCCGTCAGCGTCAGGCAAATCAACCCACGCCCATGCTTGGCCATGAAGTTGATCGCTTCCGGCGAAATCTTTTCCGCCGCCATGGTCAGGTCGCCCTCGTTCTCGCGATCCTCATCGTCCACGAGCACAATCATGCGGCCCTGCCGAATCTCTTCGACGGCTTCTTCCACACTCGTAAATGGCGCCCTATTTTCGTTCACGTTCACTCGCGCAAATTACTTCATCCACAGCTGCATCCCGTGAAACACCGCGGCTCCCACCATCGCCGCTCCCGGGATCGTCAAAATCCACGCAAAAACAATTCGCCGCGTTACGCCCCAGCGCACTGCCGAAAGCCGCCGCGTCGCACCAACGCCCACAATCGCTCCGGTAATCGTGTGCGTGGTGCTCACCGGAATCCCAAAGTGCGCCGTGCCAATCAACGTCAGCGCCCCCGCCGACTCCGCCGCAAATCCCCCAAAGGGCGTCAGCTTGGTAATGCGCTGCCCCATAGTTTTAATGATCCGCCAGCCTCCCGCCATGGTACCGCCCGCCATCGCCAGGTGGCAGCAAAGAATTACCCAGTAGGGCACCGCATAAGTGCTCAGCGCTCCGCCCGCCACCAGCGCTGTGGTGATAATCCCCATGCCCTTCTGCGCGTCATTCGTCCCATGACCCAGGCTGTATCCCGCCGCCGATAAGAGCTGCAAGCGCCGGAACCATTTATCCACTTTCCGCGGCCGCTGCTTGCGCACGATCCAACTCGTGATAATCGTCACCGCTGCGCCCACGATCAACCCGATCACCGGTGCCAGAAAAATAAACAAAACCGGCATGGTCCATCCGCTGAGAATCAACGCGCTAAATCCCGACTTGGCCACCGCCGCGCCGCCATACCCGCCCATCAACGCGTGCGAAGAGCTCGTCGGCAATCCCAGAATCAGGGTAATAAAATTCCACGAAATCGCGCCCAGCAACCCGGCCAGCAGCACCTTCTCGTCCACCATTTCGATGTGGACCATGCCCTTGCCGATGGTCTTCGCCACCGCCGTGCCAAACACAAACGCCGCTACGAAATTCCAGAACGCCGCCCAGGCCACCGCGCGAAACGGGGTCAGCACCCGCGTCGACACCACCGTGGCAATCGAATTCGCCGCGTCATGCCAGCCATTGGAAAATTCAAAAATTAAAGTAAGTCCGACCACCGCCAGCAGCAGGCTAAAGCTATCCACGGAGGCAGCCCACCACGCGCGCGAAGCAGCTCGCCGCTCGCGGATTCACACTACGGGCACAGATCGGTAACACGGCGGAGGTCATAGGGAATCAGGCGCTCTTGAGGATCACGCCTTCGATCACGTTGGCCACGTCTTCGCACTTGTCCACGGCCGTCTCGATCACTTCGAAAATTTCTTTCCACTTGATGATCTGCACCGGGTCGCGCTCTTCATCAAACAACTGCGCGATGAGCGTGCGGCACAGCCGGTCGCTCTCATTCTCATACCGGTTGATTTCGATGCAATGTTTCAGCGCCTTTTCCGGCGTCTCCAGCGCGCGCACCGCCTCGGCCACTTCCGCCGTCGTCGAGACCAGCACTTTGGTCAGTTCCAGCGTGCCCGGCCGCACCACGTCCACGCGATACAGCACGAACCGGCTGGCCGCCGCGTCGATCAAGTCGATCACGTCATCCAGCTGGCTGCACAGCTCATGAATATCTTCGCGGTCAAACGGCGTGATGAACGTCTGGTTCAGCTTGGTGAGGATGCTGTGGGTAATGTCGTCGCCATGGTGCTCGATGGCTTTGATGCTCTGCACCTGCTCCGGTACGCCGGTGTAGTGCGAAATCATCTCCACCAGCGCCTTCGCGCCCACAAATATATTGTCCGCCTGCCTCACGAAGAGGTGATAAAACCCCTCCTCGCGCGGCAACAGCCGCTGCAAAACCCCTGTCATGTGTTTGGCTCCCCTGGAAGCCGCTCAAACCACCCGACATTATCAGACCACGCAAACCCGAGCAAGCGCACCGAAACTCACCCAGAAACCGCCTCCGCCAGCGCGTAGCTGAACTCGTAAAAGTGTTTGCCGTCGGTGATTTTGATCGTCATTTCTCCGGTCAGCCCTTTTAGTTCACCAGTCCCCGAATCCGGCGCCACCGTCACGCTCAACTGCGGCACTCCGCGCGTCATGATTCCTCGATGGTGCAGCACAAAACTCCCGCTGCGGCCGTCCAGCGTCCCGGTGACCCTTTCGATCGCCACATAAACTCCCGAACCCTTAACGTCGCTCATGACGCTCAGCATCTCTC
>DATCOK010000676.1:0-1744 GCA_036564765.1 Candidatus Acidiferrum sp.
TCGTTATCGGGGCGAATCGTGGAGCCCTCGAGGGAAACGCAGGCAAAGACGCCGCGCGAACGGGAGTAGCTGAGAATTTCCGCGCGCATCCAGGCGTCCGTTGCGGCGGAAGCGTCACGGCCTTTCGGGCCGGCGGCGACGGAAGCGTCCGCGCCCAATTTAACCTTGCTGCTGAGAATGGATTCCATGCCGCGGTCGTTCATGACCAGTAGGATCAAATCGGTGGCTTCGCCGCCGATCTGGAAGCCGACGCTGCCGCCTTCGAGGGCGTACATGGCGGGTGCGCCCCAAGATCCGCGGAACTTGTCGCCGGTGCGGCAGACCATGGCACCGCGGCCGTAGTCGGCGCCGATGCCGAACGCCAGTTTTTTGACGGAAGGAATTACGATGACGCACTCGGCCTTCTCCAAAAGCTCATGAGGAATGTTGTCCGGGATGTTGAGAACTTCCTGCATTACGATGCCGCATTCTTCGAGGCGCTTTTGCTCCTTGTTCAGTTTCTTGGCATAGACAGCACCTGCTACGAGCGAAAGACAAGCTGCGGTGATGATACTACTCCGAGCATTAAATAAGTGACAGTTTTCAACTGGCGGCGTATTGGACATGACGTTCGCGGAAATAGCGTTTCACGAGTTGGGGTCGAGCCTGAGTGATCCGCAGGTAGGAGCGCACGTTGCCCATCATTTCCTGGAGGTTCACGGGACGGACGCGACCGAGGGCATTGCTCTTCACGTCTTGGTTGAGCAGTTCGTCGGGATTCAGTTCCGGACTGTAGGACGGCAAGCAGAAAATCCGGATTTGTTCCGCATGCTCGGCCAGCCAGCGGCGCACCGAGCGCGACTTGTGTACCGGGTGGCCGTCCACGATCAGAAATATTTTTCGCCTGGTCTTGCGCGTCAAGCGCAGCAGACGACTAAGAAAATTCAGAAACACCCGCGCCGTGAAACGCTGCCGGAAAATCATGAAGGCCAAGCGTCCGCGATTGGTGATGGCCGAGATCATGTTGCAGCGAAAACGCTGCCCCGTGCCGAGCACCACCGGCGTCTGTCCGCGGCGTCCGTAGCTGCGGCCCGCTTGATGGTCAGAACGCAGCCCCATCTCATCCAGCCAATGAATTTGCGCCTTAAACTGCCGCGCCTGGGCGCGAATCGCGGGATACTCTTTCTCCAGCCATTGCCGCACGGCCAGCGGATTTTGCTCATACGCGCGGCGCACCGGCTTCTGCGGCGTCAAACCCCAAGCACGCAAATAACGTCCCACCGTCCACACCGAAACGTGCAGCGCGAATTTTCGCAACAGCAACTCCTGCACCGCTTCTCTGGTCCACAGCGCAAAGGGCAACAGCAACTGCTCCGGGCAACCGCTGAGAATATAGCGCACCGTCGTGGCCGCTTGATGCGGCGCCAATCGCGAAACCCGCGGCCGTCCGCGCCGCCGTGCTTGCAGCCCTCGGCGACCGGCGCGCTCCACCAACCCCATCCAGCGACTCACCGTACCGCGAGCTACGCCGAACACCCGCGCCGCCGCGGTTTGCGAAAGACCTTGCTGCACGGCCGCCACCACGCGCCTCCGCAGGTCCTCTTGGGCTTCTCCGGGCAGCGAGCGCGCATCTTGCTTTCCCATGCCCGCTACCCTAACACATTACCTCCTAAATGTCACCTATATTATGCTCCGATTAGTAAGAGCGGCAGTCTCTTCCGGGAAATGCGACTTCCGTCGGGCAGAAAGGTTTCGCGTATCGAGT
>DATCOK010000677.1:0-1572 GCA_036564765.1 Candidatus Acidiferrum sp.
ACCGGATCCTGCACCACGATGCCGTCGCGAATCCATTCCTGAACCGCCGCCGCCGCCCGCGTGTAGACGTTGCTGCCCGCCGCGTCATCCGCGTACGCCCGCCCCTTTTCCAGTGTGATCAAGTTATACGGGCTTGACGCGTAATATTTGTCCTGCATCGCCGGCGAAATTTTGTCGTACGGTTGCGTTAATACCCGCTCGATCGGGGCATGCTCCGGGTTGTAACGAAACGCGCGAAACGGAAATACCTTGGCCATACACTCTCCGCACCTTTATCTTTGCCGCGTTCCAGTTTACGCGAACTGCCCACCGAACACGTAACAGCCGTGTGGCTTCCATTTTTCAACCAGTCCATGCCCACGAGTTTAAGCGAAGCGCTGCGGCGATCGACCCGTACTCATTCAGCGCTGACGGCTTTTCTCCTCACATGCCTTAGAATATTCATATCCATGTTCGATCAACGTTTCGTCTCTGTCCGCGTTCTGCTCTTCGATCTCGACGGCACCCTAATTGACTCCAAGCTCGACCTCGTCCACTCCGTCAACGCCACCCTGCGTCATTTGCATCGTCCGGAATTGCCCGAGGAAACCATTTCCAGTTATGTCGGCAACGGCGCCCCCGTGCTCGTCGCCAAATCCCTCGGCCAGGACATCAATTCCGACGAACTCGAGCGCGCTCTCAAATTTTTTCTAAGCTACTATGAAGAGCACAAAATGGATAACACCTGCGCCTATCCCGGCGTCCCCGAAGCCCTGGAACAATTCAGCGTCATGCCCATGGCTGTACTCACCAACAAGCCCGTGCGCATTAGCGTGCGCATTCTCGAAGCCCTCGGCCTCGCGAAGTATTTTCGGGCCATCTACGGCGGCAACAGTTTCGCCACCAAAAAACCCGACCCGCTCGGCGCTCACACCATCCTCCGTGAATTCAGCGCGCAACCCCGCGAAGCCGTCCTCGTCGGCGATTCCGAAGTCGACGTCCAGACCGCGCGTAACGCCGGAATGCTCGCCGCCGTCGTCAACTACGGCTTCGGCATTCACGACCGCGCCGCCTATCCCGCCGACGTATATCTCGATAAGCTCGTCGACCTCGCGCCCGCGCTCGGCGCGCTCCGTTCATGATTTTTTCTTCGCGCGCTTGCGTTCCTGCGCCGTGCTTGGCAGACTCACCCAGTGCTCATCGGCATATTTTCTGAACTCGACGCGCCTGGCGGGATTCAGCGCGCAGGCCGCCACATCGCCGCTGTGCTCACGGAATTTGCCGCCAGCCGCTCCATGGAATGCCGCCTTTTCAGCCTGAATGACTCGCCGGAACTCCATCGCATGTCCGTTTCCGGCCGCGAATTTGTTTTCACCGGTTGCGAGCGCGCCAAGGGCCGCTTTGCCGCCACAGCTTTTCGTACCGCTCGCCGCCATGCAAAGCTGGTGATCGCCGGTCATCCCAATTTGGCCCCGGTAACTCAATCGATGCGACTCGCCGCGCCGCGCATGAAAACAATTATCTGCACCCACGGAATCGAGGTATGGGAGCCGCTGCCCGCCGTGCGGCGGCGTTCCTTGCGGCGAGCAAACC
>DATCOK010000678.1:0-2240 GCA_036564765.1 Candidatus Acidiferrum sp.
TGCTCAGCCTGCGCATGAATATCGATATCTGGGAAGTCATCGATGCCGCGGCCACCAAGCCCTTCGGATACATGCCTTTTTATCCGGGCCCGGGCCTAGGGGGCCATTGCATCCCGGTCGATCCTTTTTACCTCTCGTGGAAAGCGCGCGAGTTCGATTTCTCAACGCGCTTCATCGAATTGGCCGGTGAAGTGAACACCGCCATGCCTTACCACGTTGTCGACGCTATTGCCGCGGCGCTCAACAATCAGGAGAAGAGTCTCAAAGGCTCGAAACTGCTGATCCTCGGTGTCGCCTATAAAAAAGATGTCGACGATTTGCGCGAATCTCCCACGCTGAAAATCATGGAGCTGCTGAAACAGCGCGGCGCGGAGTTCGATTACAACGATCCGTACTTCCCGCAACTGCACAAAATGCGGCACTACAATTACGAGAATATGAAGTCCGTGCCGCTCAACGCGCAGACGTTAGGCAGCTACGACGGCGTGATCATCGCAACAGACCATACCAGCTACGATTACGCGGCCATCGTGGACGGCGCCAAGCTGGTGGTGGATACGCGTAATGCCACGCGGCGAGTGATGCGCAACCGCGAAAAAATCGTCCTCTGCTAATTCTGTTCTAAAAACGAGGGTGCGCCGGGAGTTTGGCTTCCCGAGGCATCCTCATTCCATTTGTGGTGGTCGATAAAGCGGGTTACGAAATTACCGCGTTGCCGGCTGCCGTTATTACTTCCCTGCCGAAAGAATAATATTCGAAGCCTAGTTCGCGCATGGCGGTTGGTGCATAGAGGTTGCGGCCGTCGATGACGAGTTTGCGGGCCATCAGTTTTCCGGCGCGAACCCAGTCGAGTTTGCGGAAGATATCCCACTCGGTGCAGACCAGGGCGGCGTCGGCGCCACACAGGGCTTCGTACGGGTCCTCGAAATAATGAACTTCGGGAAATTGCGTTTTGGCGCGGTCCATGGCTTCGGGATCGCTGGCGCGGACGTGGGCGCCTTCCTGGACCAGGCGCTTGACCACTTCGAGCGCGGGCGCGAAGCGAATGTCGTCAGTGTTGGCCTTGAAGGCCAGGCCGAGGACAGCGATCTGTTTGCCTTTAAGGATCCACAACGCTTTGCGAACTTTTTCGAAGTAGCGGTCGATGCGTTCCTTGTTCACTTTTTCGGCCGCTTTGAGAATGGCGAAGTCGACGCCGACGGAGGCGGAGAGATGGATGAAGGCCTGCACGTCTTTGGGGAAGCAGAAGCCGCCGAAACCGAGTCCGGCTTTGAGAAATTGGCCGCCGATGCGCGGGTCGAGACCCATAGCGTGGGTGACTTCGTCGACGTTGGCGCCGATTTTTTCGCAGAGGTCGGCGATGACGTTGGCGTAGCTGATTTTCAGGGCGAGGAAAGAGTTGGAAGCGTGCTTGATGAGTTCGGCGCTGTTGATGGTGGTGACCAGAAATTCAGACTGATGGTCGGCGGGACACGAGCCGTTATGGACGGGGCAATGGAACTTGTGCTCGAGGATGGGCTGGTAAATTTCGCGGAGCTGCGCCGCGGACGAATCGTCTTCGACGCCCACGACGATGCGGTCGGGATGGAAGAAGTCGGTGACGGCGGTGCCTTCGCGAAGGAATTCAGGATTGGAAGCGACGTGAAATTTTACGCTGTTGCGGGAATACGCGTGCAGGGCGCGCCGCAGTTCGAAACCAGTACGGGCGGGGACGGTGCTTTTTTCGATGACCAGTTTGGAGGAACGGGCCTCCTCGGCGATCTGGCGGGCAACGTGATCGATGGCGGAGAGGTCGGCTTCGCCGTTTTCTTTCGGAGGCGTGCCCACGCAAATGAAAATGGCGTCGCCGGCACGGATGGCTTCACCGGCGTCGGCGGTGTAGGAGATGCGCCCGGCTTTACGGGCGGAGGCGAGAATGGTGTCGAGATGGTGCTCATAAATGGGGACGATGCCTGCATTTAACTTGGCGATCCGATCAGTGTCGATGTCGGTGCAGGTGACGTGGTGGCCGGCTTCCGCGAGGCAGGCACCGGTGACCAGGCCGACGTAGCCGCAACCGATGACGGAAAGTTTCAAGCGAAAATCCTCCCAAGGCGCGCCGCGAAATTGGTGGAGGCGGGTGAAGAATCGCGACGAGCGATGATGCGTGAAGTTTTCATGACAGGGTGCGCTTGCCCATGAGCAGCCCGCGAAGGCCGAGGAGCACGAGTTGCGGCTGCCGGCGGAGAACGGTCCAGAGC
>DATCOK010000679.1:0-3209 GCA_036564765.1 Candidatus Acidiferrum sp.
AAACTGCGCTGCGCATGGCCATCGGCGCCACGCCGCGTGAAATTATTTCGCAAGCCTTGACCGAAAGCGGCCTGCTGGCCATCGCCGGCGGCATCCTCGGTTTGGTCATCGCCGTGGTTGCCGCCCGCCTCCTGCTCGCGCTGGCCTTCCGCAGCGCAACCTTCTTGCCCATCAGCGTCATGCCCTCCTTCGTGATTTTGGGTTTCGCTTTCTCGTTGGCTTTGCTGACCGGAGTCATCTTCGGCGCGGCCCCCGCCTGGTTTGCCACCCGCACCGACCCGTCCGAAGCCTTGCGCGGCTCCGGGCGCGGCACCACCGACCGTTCATCGATGAGCCGCAAAGTTTTGCTCGTCGTGCAAGCTGCGGTCTCCATCGTCCTGGTGGCCGGCGCCACCATGTTGGGGCGCAGCCTCAATAAACTGGAAAACCAGAATTTCGGGTTTCAAGTCCCCGGCCGTGTTGTCGTCGAATTGCACAACCCGGTCACCAATCTCACCATGCCGCAATTCGCCGCGCGCTATCGCCAACTCGAAACCAATCTGAATCGTCTGCCCGGCGTACAAGCCTCCGGCCTCGCGCTCTACAATCCCCTCACCAATAATTGGGGCGAGCTGATCCTGGTCGCCGGCCATCCTGCTCCCGCTCCCGGTGAAGAATCCGGCGCCTCCTGGGATCGCGTCAGCGCCGATTACTTGCAAAATTTCGGCGTCGAGCTTTTGCGTGGGCGATATTTTACGCCGGCCGATAACGAAGCCACCGCCTCGGTCGCCATCGTGAACGAAGCCTTCGTAAAACGTTTCTTCAAGAATGGCGAAGATCCCCTGGACCAGCACTTTGGCCTCGACCTTCCCGAGAACGTAGGCACCTACCGCATCGTTGGCGTGGTGCGCGACGCAAAATTCGCCGGTTTTGCTCTCAACCGGCCCGCTCGTGCGATGTTCTATGCTCCTTTGGCCCAGGGTGTCGACTACAAGGACTCGCTGATGGCCAGGCTGGAACTCAGCAGCCATGCCATCGGGGGCATCATGCTGGTGACCAACACGCCCACCGGCACCCTCGAATCCTTGCTCACCAGGACACTCGGGGATGTCGATCCCAATCTCACTATGACCAGCATTCGCACCATGCAGCAGCAAGTGGCCTTGTCGTTTGACCAGGAGCGCGCCGTAGCCAGCCTGGCCGGGCTGTTCGGAGTCGTTGCTCTTCTGCTGGCCGCAGTGGGTCTCTACGGCGTAACTGCCTACACCGTGAATCAGCGCACCAATGAAATTGGTGTGCGCATGGCCCTCGGCGCCGACCGTCTCAAAGTCATTCGCCTGGTGCTGCGCGGCGCATTTCAGCGCGTGCTCGTCGGTCTGTTGTTGGGATTGCCCCTCGCCGTCGGCGCGGGAAGATTAATCTCCGCGCAACTCTACGGCGTCGCCTCCTGGGATCCGCTGGCTCTCGGCGTAGCAGCCACTGCGTTAGCGGTCTGCTCTTTCTTCGCCGCCATCATCCCCGCCGGCCGCGCCGCTTCCATCTCCCCGATGCAAGCGCTGCGCATCGAATAATCCGCGCCGCCGAAAAAAAGTATCGGCGCACCAAAAAAATCATCGACGCAGCAAAAAATCGTCGATGCAGTCTAGAAAATCACCGAGCAGTCGAGAAAATTCATCGACGCATTCCTGAAAATCGTCGGCCCACGCCCAAAAATCATCGACGCAGTCTAGAAAATTATCGCCGTCCGCTGTTCCATCGGACATTCTTCCCGCTCCGCGGTACAGCTGGCATTTTGTTTATATTTTGGAGTTCGCACGCGCCCGCATGAACCGGAAGTACCATTCGTCCTTAGCTCTGCTCATGACAACAATGATGCATGTCGCGCGCACCACGCTTTCTTTTGATCACCTCGCTGGCCATCGTCTTCTTCGGCGGCCGCGTAGCCCTGGCCCACGACGCCCATCGTATGGCCACCGCCTGCTACCTTGCCGCCAGCAATAATTTCGGAAGCCTCCCGCTGCGCATTCCCGTCGCAGCCGTGGACATCGAGGAACTCACCGGCAAAGCCCGCGCCTGCCTGTCGATGATAAACACCATGGTCCGCCGCTACAAAAAGCTGCCCATCAAGAGTGCCGCGGCTTCGTCCGGCATCCCCAACAGCGCCAACGTCCGCCCCCTGAATAACGACGATGAAGAAATCGAAGTCGACTCCGCGTCATAACTCCCCCGCTTAACTCAGGCGCAGGTCGATTTCCTTCGTGGAAGTTTAATTTCAGATTTTGAAGTGCGATTGTTGCGCAACTGCTGAGAGTTTCGATTAGAAGAACCGCTACCGCCTACGCAGTAACCTTGGGCTGCAGGCGTCGCGCGAGTCTTTCATGCTCTTCGCGCAATTCGTGAGGCAACCGCGAGCCAAACTTATCAAAAAACTGCTGCGTATCTTCCAGCTCCGTCTGCCAATTATCCGGATTCACCCGCAGCAACTCTTCCATCGCCTCGCGCGAAATGTTCAATCCATCCAGCGTCAACCCATTCGCCGCAGGCACGTATCCGATCGGCGTTTCCTCCGCCGCTCCGCCGCCTTCCACCCGCTCCAGAATCCACTTCAGCACCCGCACATTCTCGCCATAACCCGGCCACAAAAACTTCCCATCCGCCCCGCGCCGGAACCAGTTCACATGAAAAATCTTCGGAGGGTGCGGAATCTTCTTCCCCATCGCGAGCCAATGCCCGAAATAATCCGCCATGTTGTATCCGCAGAAGGGCAGCATCGCCATCGGATCACGCCGCGTTATTCCCACTTCGCCGGTTGCCGCCGCGGTCGTCTCCGAAGCCATCGTCGCGCCTACAAACGTCCCGTGCTGCCAGTCAAACGATTCGTATACCAGCGGCGCAATCCGCGCCCTTCGCCCGCCAAAAATAAACGCCGATATCGGCACGCCATCCGGAGCTTCGAACTGCGGCGAAATACTCGGCGACTGCTTTGCCGGCACCGTGTAGCGCGAGTTCGGATGCGCCGCCGGGCCCTTCGACGAATCCCACACGTCGCCCTTCCAGTTGATTAATCCCGGCGGAGGCGTCCCGCCAATCCCTTCCCACCACGGCTCGCCCTCCGCCGTCATCGCCGTATTCGTGAAAATCGTATTGCGGTGCAGCGCCTCCATCACGTTGGGATTGGTCCGCTGTCCGGTGCCCGGCGCCACGCCAAAAAATCCCGCCTCCGGATTGAT
>DATCOK010000680.1:0-12932 GCA_036564765.1 Candidatus Acidiferrum sp.
GTGTTAAAGTACGGCCTGCCGCTCTGGAAATGACCGACATAACAAAAATCGGCCGCTACGAAATCGTGGAGGAAAAAGGCCGCGGGGCCATGGGCGCGGTGTACATCGCGCGCGATCCGGCCATGGACCGTGTCGTGGCGCTGAAAACCATCCACTCCGTGGCGCTGACCGGTCCGCAAGCGCAGGAATTTCGCGAGCGCTTCTATCGCGAAGCGCGTTCCGCGGGCGGCCTCGCGCATCCGGGCATCGTTACGGTTTTCGACGTCGGTGAGCAGGACGGCATACCGTACCTCGTGATGGAGTACATCGAAGGGCGCACGCTCGACGACGCCACCCGAAACGGCGAACGCTTCACGTTCGAACGCGTGTGCGAAATCGGACAGCAAATCGCCGAAGCCCTCGGCTACGCGCACAAGAACGGCGTGATTCACCGCGACATCAAGCCCGCCAACATCCTGATGACCTCCAAGGAAAAGTACGGTATCGAGCGGCCCAAGATCACCGACTTCGGCGTGGCCAAACTTGGGGCCGCGCAGCTTACTACCACCGGGCAGATGCTCGGCACTCCGGCCTTTATGCCGCCCGAACAGTTCACCGGCGCGCCCATCGACGGGCGTAGCGACATTTTTTCTCTGGGTGTCATTCTCTACTGGATGGCCACCGGCGAACTGGCTTTCCCCGGGGAGACGGTCACGGCCGTCTCCTACAAAGTGGTGAACACCGAGCCCATTGCGCCGCGCAAACTGAATCCCGCGGTGCCCTCGGGCTTCGATCAGATTATTTTGAAGTGTCTGGCCAAGGCGCCTTCGGAGCGTTACGCCACCGGCGAGGATCTGGCGCGCGATCTGGTGGAGCTGCGCCACGGACGCGTCACCGCGGCTTCCCCGGTGTTGCAAACCGCTGTGCCAGTCGCCGTGACGGGCGACACTAGCATGGAGCTCACGCTCGACTCCCATCCGGAAGCCGATCCCGCGGCGAACCGAACCAAATCGTCTAAAGATAAAAAGTCCGCAGTGAAACCGGGAAATCCCTGGAGAACCTTCGGGATAGTGGTGGGCGTTTCGGTCATCCTGCTGATTCTCGGCGTCGGCTGGTATGGCTACACGCACAGCGAGCGTATCGCGGCCATGCTGGACACCGACACGGCGCAAGAGCCCCTAACCGTGCCCGACAACAGCGCGCCGCCGGAATCGCCGGCCACCAAGAAACCGGCGAAGGGTGGCAAACCCGCGAATCGCGATGTACCCAAAGCGAATGCCGCCGCCCCAGCCGACAAGTCCGAAACAAGAACTACGCCGCCGTCCTCCACCAGAGCGGCGCTGGCCGCGCTGCCCACTCCGCCGCGTGTGGACTTTGATCCCAAGCGACTCGATCCCGATGCCAACTCCAAACTGAAAATCGAAGCCGACAAATTTCCCGAGAACGTGGCCTTCACCGTGGAGATGGGCGGAAAAATCTATTTCGAGCGGAGCGGCGGCAACAATCAAATCCTGTTTGAAGACCTGTACGTTCCTCCGGGCATCACCGAATTTCGCGTGATTGCCGGCGTGGGGGCCAATCGCAAAACTTCCAACATCGTCAGCGCCGAATTCAAACCCAAAAAGAAAAAGACTCTGCGCATCGAATTGCGCACCCAGGGACAGAAGCCCGGCTCCGGCGTTCCCGCCGGGGTGTACGAAGATTCGCAAATCGTAGTAACGCTCAAGTAAGCGCGCTCTTCTTCTCTCTCCGCAGCCCCTGCACCTCACGGTATGATTGGAAAATTCCGGGAATTTTCGCGAACCCTGCAATGCATCGCGATCGCCGCGCCGTAGCAGGCGCGTTCGTGCGTGGAATCAAGGCGCGAACGAACGCGCAGAAAGTTTTCTGGCCCAGCCCATCGTGGACCGCAACGTCGATACTCTGCTGACTAGCCTGATCGCCGCGATGGTGGCCTACAGTGGCAATGCTCCGCGCTCCAATCCGGACGAGTTGATCCGGCTGCCGCGCTTCGATGATCTGGCGCACACTCTCACGCTGCTGGCCCGCCTGGCTCTGCCGCTCGAAAGCCGCCGCGGCTTGGCGCCCGAAGAAGGCGTCCGCGCCATTCATGCCGCCCTGGACGAGTTCAAACCGGACGTGGTGCGCCTGCTGCTCAGCGCCATTTCGCAGTATTCGCCGCGCGACGCTGAGCCGCCGCAACCGTATATGGCGCGCCTGGCGGAAAACTTAATCTTCGAATTTCTGGTCGCTGAGTTTGCCGCCGGCACGCTGACTCCGCTGACCCTCAAGCCCACGCTCGACCGCCTCGCGAATATTCTGGTGACCGCCGGAAAATATTCGACGCCCGAGTCCGACGAGAATTTTTCTTCGCTCTCGGCCACCTGGAGCATCGAAACCTATCGCGAGAAATTGACCACGCGCTTTTGGCTGGAATTACCGCCGCGCGAAAAATCCCTGGTCTTGCGCAGCCCAGAACTGTGGAACGTTCCCGTCGTGGCATTGCGCGAGACCCTCGGCCGCCTGGCGGAAACCGGTGCCGATGCCCCGCGGCGCGAAGCCCGTTACATTCTGTTGAACTACTCCAAACATTTGGAAGATTCCGATCCGCGCGCCCGTCGCGCCGCCGCAACCGGCTTGAACGAACTCGCACCCATCATCGAATCGCTCTGGCCCAATCAGTTACCGGAAGATTTAAGCCGCCACTCGCTGGTGGCGCTGCAACTCGAACGCAACCCGCAAACTTCCTCCTCGCTGGCCACGCTTCTCGAAGCGTTGTGCGGCATCGTGGTGGCGCGCGGCGACTACGCCGGCTTCGAAACCATTCTCGGGGTTCTCGAACAAGCTTCGCGCGAACACCCTAATTTGGCCGGGCTAGCCAAGCGCCTTTTGTCGCAAGACCGCTGGGCCGTGCTGGTGGACGCTTCACTGGCCAGCCGCACGCTCGATCCGGCGCTGCCGCGTTTACTGGCGCGCGATCCGGAACGGCTGCTCGACCGCCTCACCTCCATGCTCGCGGAAGAAATTTCTCCGGAAGCGTTCGCGGGGATCACGCGGCTGCTGAAAACCATCGGCATCGTCTCGTCGAGTGCGCTCGAAGCGCGCCTTGAAGAGTCGCGGCCCCACCGCGTCTCCGCTGCCATCAAACTGCTGGCCGCTAGCGATCCCGATCGCCTGTTGCGTAGCCTGACGCGCGCTCTGCCGAACTGGGAATGGAACCTGCAGGACCTGGCGGTCACCGAACTCTCCCGCCCCGGCAGCGCGCCGAAAACGCAATCAGCGGCCTTCGTGTTTTGCACCCTGCTGCCCAGCGCGCATCCACTGATCGTGCCCATGATGATCGACCAGATCGGCCTCGCCGGAGAACTCGCCGCCGTTCCGCAACTGATGGAAATCGCGTCCGGCGAGCACCGCATTTTGCGCGACCAGTTTGTGCGCATCAAAGCCATCGAAGCGCTCGGCCGCCTGCGCGCCACCGAATCCATCCAGTTGCTACACATTCTTTCGGAGCGCCGCAGCGGCATCGCTTACGCCGAACCGGCGGGGTTGCGCGCCGCCGCCCACGACGCGCTGGAAATGATCGGCGAGCGCCCCGCTACCGCCTCCATGCGCGCGACTTTCGATACGCCCGCGCCCAACAGCCCGCTCTTTGCTGTACCGCGCCGTTACCTGCGCGTTCCGCTGGACGCTCCGCTCCACGCGCAAGTCGGTGCGCGCGCGGCAGGCGTCTCGGCCGGCAGCGCCCGGGTGAAAACCATCAGCCTCGGCGGCGCGTACCTCGAAAGCCCGCAGAAATTTAACGTGGGTGATTCACTGGAAGTGGAAGTGCGCAGCGGCTTCCGCAAAATTCAATGCACCGCAGTGGTGCGCAACACCGCGCCCAACGGCGGAGGCGGCGTGGAATTCGTGCACATGACCGACGACAACCGCACTAAGCTACGCAAACTGGTCCTGCGCAACCTTCCCAATCCGTAACTGTTTTGGTGAATTTTAAACCGTGCAGCTAATGGCCCACGAGAATTGCCAGGAGATCCTGAGTGGCGTGCGCGATCATTCCGGGGCGCAGGCTTTTTCTCCAGAAGGCCAAGCCGCCGAGCATCGCGCCAAGCAGAGCGATCGGCACCGCGTGCCGCCAACCCTGATAGGCGTGGGCGGCGCCAAACGCCGCGGCCGACAGAGCGATTCCCGCTGCCGCGCTATTCGTAAGCGCCATAAACTGACGTTGCAGATAGCCGCGAAAGAGCGCCTCCTCACAAATGCCCGCGGTCAGCGCCATGGCGATCCACAGTAAACGCTCGAACTGCGTGCGCGGCAGCAGAAAACTCGTCGCCGCGTCCGGCCCTTGGCCGTGCCCGCCCAACATCGACAAGACCGCGATGGACACCACTAGAAACGCCAAGCCAGTTCCGAGATCCGAGAAGAATTGTTTTGCCGAGCGCCAGCGCTCACCCAGCACCGCGCCCACCGGTGAACCGTGCAGTAATACTCCGATGACGACCAAGCCCAGCATCAGCCATTCGACAAGGATGGTGCGCTCGTAGGTATGTACGCGGTTCAGTGTGCCCGCAAGACGCTGTTGGTCAGTGTGAATTTTTCCAAGGTAGGAAAGCGTAGCCTGCGCCGCGAGAACTACCACGGTGTGCAGCGGCGCGGCGATGCTGCGGAATCGCTCAGGCTGGTCTTGAGTAAGCACGGCAGTAGCCATATCGCTGCATACCTCAATTTCGCGAACTCTAGTGGGATTGCCCGCCAGCTCCTCACCAATTCCAGATATAAATGTCGAAGGAAATCGCTGTTATCCATATCAGACGGCTCAGAACAAAAAGGGTTAATTTTGGCTGATGCGGCCTACAGGGTTTCAGCTACCCCGATGCCTGAACGACCCTATCGACTAAACCACCTATAACGAGCGTATATTGAACGTCCTCTTTTCCCGCCCTTCGAAGTGAGGTGCACATGCTTCTCGCCATAGCAGGCATTCTAATGATCATGGGCCTTCTGGCCTTTACCGCGTTTTTTGTGGGCAAAGAGCATCTCGACGCGATGCGACGCGACGAAGAGATTCTGGGCCGCCCGATACCGCGCCAGATTCACTAAGCCCAGATGGCCATGGCTCACATCGCAGCCAAACCGCGCCAGTTTCGCAGCACCGTGCTCAATTCACGCCGAATCTTTGTCCGTCCGCTGCTGATCCTAGCGGCTGCCGCGCTCTTTTCTGTTGGATCTACCGTACGAGCTGCCGAAGAGGCCGGATCAACCAAGAATTCCTCAGCAGTCACGAAGACTGATCCCAATTTGACTCCCGTGGTCCGCTCTATCCTGCAAAACGAAGTGCGGGCCCAGGCTGAAGACAAATCGCAGTGGTGTTACCGCAAGCTGGTGGAGAAAGATGGCAAGCGCGAGCTGTTCGCTTCCTGCCAGACGCAGGGCGAGGAGATTGACCGGCTCATGGCGGAAAACGGCAAGCCGCTCACCCAGAAGCAATGGCAGCAGGAAGACGAACGCATCCGGAAATTGCTGGCTAACCCGTATCAGCTTAGAAAACAAAAACAACAGCAAATGGAAGACGCGCGGCAAGCCACCAACATGCTCAAGATGATTCCCTCAGCCTTCCTGTTCCAACAGTTGAGCCGGGACGCCGAGCGCATCACCCTGAAATTCGTTCCCAATCCGCAGTTCCATCCATGGGGCTCCTCGGAAGTGGTCTTCCACCACATGGAAGGCACGCTGACCCTTGACCTGCAACAGAAGCGGCTGGTGGAAATCAGCGGACGGCTTACCAGCGATGTCAAGTTCCTCGGCGGCCTCCTCGGACATCTCGACCAGGGCGGCACATTTTTCGTGAGGCAGGAGCAAGTGAAGCCGGGCCGTTGGGAAATGACCAAGATGGATGTGCAGATGAATGGCAAGGCGCTTTTCTTCAAAACCATTGCCGTGCGCACGTATGAACTCGACACCGATTTTCACGCGGTGCCCGCCGCGACTTCGATCCAGCAAATCGCCGCGCTGACGAACGAAACTAGCCGACAGAATCTCACCCGTTCCGAGCGCTAGCGCGTTTGCTCGGCCAGCATCTCCGCTTCAGGTACACATCGTTCCTTTGAAATTCCGCTATAGCAACTCCGTCGGCATTTCGGTCCTTACTGCCATCGCGGCTGCGTTAGGATATTCCTGATTACGCCGACTGACGGATGAGCACAGAAAATCTTATTGGCGTGGTGGGTTCGCTCGCCGGATTATGCACTACGGTGGCGTTTATTCCGCAGGTGCTGAAAATCTGGAAGCAGGGAGGGCGCGACCTCTCTTACGGGATGCTGACACTGTATCTCACCGGTGTGCTGCTGTGGCTTGTTTATGGGATTCTGGTGCGCGCGCACGAAATCATTGTCGCCAATTCCGCGTCCGGGATTTTGATTACTCTGGCCACGATACTGAAAGCCTGGACCGCCAAGCGCGATGCCGGGAAGATTTTGCGGACTTAGAGGCGAGCGGGCCGCGCGGCGCGACGGGAACCACCCCAGCCCCCAGAGCTGCGAGACGCTGCGTCCCGATTATCTCGCTCTTCGATTTCCTTTCGCTCCTTGCCACCCCCTGCCGTAAAATGAGTACACAGGTTACCCGCGCTTAACAGGAGAGAGCATGACCGTAGTGGCAATCACGCTGGCGATTCTTGTGATCGCGCTGGTCGCGTGGCAGATGCTGCAGGGCACGCAAACCCAGAAAAAGGGCGATGTGCTGGAATCGCAGATGAGCGAGCTGCGCCGCGACCTGCAAACCATCGCGACGGCGCAGGCGCAAAGTTCCGGGCAGATCGCCACCATCGGGCAAAGTGTGGCCCAGCGCCTCGAAAGCGTGACGCGGGCGCTCCAGGACGGGGTGTCCAACTCCGCGCAAATTGCCACGCAAGGGCAGACGGCTATCGCCACGGAGCTGCGCAATACCCGCGAGCAAATGGGCCAGATTCAGAAACAGCTCGGCGAGTTTCAGGAACTGGGCCGCAACGTCTCTTCCGCCACCAAATCGCTCGAAGGCATTCTGGGCGGCGCCAAAAGCCGCGGAATACTCGGCGAAGTCACGCTGGAGCGCCTGCTAGAAGATTGCCTGCCGCCCTCGCAGTTCGCTTCGCAGCACCGTTTCTCGTCGGGCGAGACCGCTGACGCGGTGATTTTTCTGCGCGACGACAAATTGATGTCCATCGACTCGAAGTTTCCGCTGGATGCCTTTCGTCGCATCGCCACCGACGGCGACGAAGCGCGCCGCACCTTTGCCACCGCGGTGAAGGGGCACATCGACGCTATCGCGCGAAAATATATCGTGCCCGGCGAAGGCACGCTGGATATGGCCCTGATGTTCGTGCCCTCCGAAAGCGTTTACTACGAATTGCTGATGTCCACGGACAACAAAGGGCAGCAACTGGACAGCTATTGCCGCAGCAAAAAAGTCATCGCGGTTTCGCCCAACACGCTGTACGCGCACCTGTGCGTCATCGCCATGGGCCTGCGCGGGATGCAGATCGAAGAAAACGCCACGCGAATTTTCGCGAGCCTTTCCGGAATGCACAAGCAGATGGAGACGTTCACGGAAGTTTTTGAAAAGCTGGGCAACCACATCAAGAATTCGCAACAGGCCTACAACGACGCCGACAAGCGCCTCGAAAAAACACAAAACACGCTGGATAATTTATTAGGCACCAGCTCGACGCAAGCCGCGCTCGAAGTGCAAGGGACGCTGGCGCTTCCGATAGACTCCACCCAAGAGCCCCGCAAACGCGTTTCGTAGGATTGTTTCTGTGCCCGCCGACGGGCGCGACTACAGCGAAGTGTTGCGCAGACGCAGCGCGTTGGCGATCACTGAGACGGAACTGAAGCTCATCGCCGCGCTGGCCAGCATGGGGCTGAGCAGCCAGCCAAATAAAGGATAGAAAACGCCGGCGGCTATAGGCACGCCGAGGGCGTTGTACAAAAACGCGAACGCGAGATTTTGCTTGATGTTGCCGATGGTGGCGCGGCTTAATTTTCTGGCGCGCACCACCCCGCGCAGATCCCCTTTCACCAAAGTGATTCCGGCGTTTTCCATGGCCACGTCGGTGCCCGTGCCCATGGCGATGCCCACGTGCGCGGCGGCCAGCGCGGGAGCGTCGTTGATGCCGTCGCCGGCCATGGCCACAATTCTTCCCTGCTGGCGCAGGCGCGTGATGACTTCCCCTTTTTGTTCGGGCTGAACGCCGGCTTCCACGTCTTCAATTCCCAATTGTTGCGCTACCTGCATGGCCGTCGCGCGGCGATCACCGGTGAGCATCACGATGCGCAGGCCTTCGGCGCGCAGTTCGCGCAAGGCTTCCGCGGTGGTGGGCTTGATGCGATCGGTCAGCAAAAACACGCCTTCGACGCGGCCGTTGATGCCAACGTACACCGGCGTAGCAGACTGGTCCCTTTGAACTGCGGAGAAATCTACCGCATTGAATGCCGTGCCACGCTCGCGCAAGAATTTTTCCGTGCCAACCACCACAGTTTTTCCCAGCAACTCACCTTCGATCCCGCCCCCGGGGGTGGCCATGAATTTTGCGGGCGCGGCCAGTGGCAATTCCTTTTCGTTGGCAGCCCGCACGATGGCGCGCGCCAGCGGATGTTCGCTCGAGCGTTCGAGACTGGCCGCCAGCGACAGCACCGCATCGTTGGTGTAGCTGCTGCCGGGCGCCAGTTCGAACGAGCCGACCTGTGGCTTGCCTTCCGTGAGCGTTCCGGTTTTGTCGATGACCAGCGTATCGACTTTTGCTAGGGTTTCGAGCGCCTCCGCGTTTCGAATCAAAACGCCAGCATGCGCGCCACGCCCCACCGCCACCATGATGGACATGGGCGTCGCCAATCCCAGCGCGCAAGGACACGCGATGATCACCACGGCGATGGCGCTGACCAGCGCGTGCGCCAGTCGCGGCGCGGGACCAAACGTGGCCCACGCGGCAAAGGCCAGCACCGCTGCCGCGATCACCGCCGGAACAAAATATCCCGCGACTTTATCGGCGAGACGCTGCATGGGCGCCCGGCTGCGCTGCGCTGCACTGACCAACTTGACGATGTGCGCCAGCATGGTTTCGCCGCCGACGCGCTCGGCCTCCATCACGAAACTGCCGCTGCTGTTCAGCGTGCCGCCAGTGACTTTGTCGCCGGGCGATTTTTCCGAGGGGATAGGTTCGCCGGTCAGCATGCTTTCGTCGACCGCGCTCTGCCCCTCGCGCACCACGCCGTCGGTGGGCACACGCTCGCCGGGACGTACTCGCAATTTGTCTCCGCGCTGCACTTGGTCAAGGGTCACGTCGCGCTCCTGACCATCGGACGTCAGCAGATGCGCCTGCTGCGGCGCCAAATTCAGCAGCGCGCGAATCGCGCCACTGGTTTTTTGCCGCGCGCGTAGTTCGAGAACTTGCCCGAGCAGCACCAGCGTGGTGATGATCGCCGCACTTTCGAAATACACGGGCGGCGCGCCATCCGCGGCGCGGAACGACGTGGGAAATATCTGCGGGAAAATCGTGGCCACCAGGCTGTCGAGATACGCCGCGCCCGTGCCCAGTCCGATCAGCGTGAACATGTTCGGACTGCGATGCACCAGCGACATCCAGAAGCGTTCGAAAAACGGCCAGCCGCCCCACAGCACCACTGGCGTGGCTAGCGCGAGTTCGATCCAGTTTCGAGTGGCCCCCGCGATATGCCCAGGCAGAAAATGTTCGCCCATAGCGATGACCAGCAATGGGATGGAAAGCGCCGCGCTAACCCACAGGCGGCGGGACATGGAGGTGTATTCCGGATCGACTTCCGCCTCCGCGCTGATTTCCATCGGTTCCAGCGCCATCCCGCAAATCGGGCAGGAGCCGGGACCGATCTGCACAATTTCCGGATGCATCGGACAGGTGTATTTCGCCTGTGTTGTTGCGGTTTTCGCGGAGTCCGTTCGCGTCGCCGGGTCAGTTCCGGATGCCGCGATGCTGTGTGCGCCGTGACCGCTGGGTCCACCTTGCATACCGGCCGTTCCTGGTGCGGAAAGAAATTTATCTGGTTCGGCAGCGAAACGCTCCGCGCAACGCTTGGAACAGAAATAGTAAGTTTTGCCGCTAAATTCCCGTTTGGCGGCGGCCTTGGCGGGTTCGACGTTCATGCCGCATACCGGATCCTTCTCGCGCACACCAGCGCTCAGAATCGGCAAGCCCGTATTTTGTAAGTTGGGGGAACCGGGAGCGTCAGCCATCGCACTATGTTAGATGAATCCAGGTTACATTGCGTGAGACGGTGATTTTTCCACCCAACGCGAGAGGCGCACTGCGGGAATTCCCCCATGGTACGCCATGGTGAGTGTGCCGATCGTGGCAATCGTACCGTTCGCAGTGACCACCGCGGATTTGCATCCGCTGGTATAATCGCTACCCATGACCCTCGTGGAAGTTACTTTCCAACTGCAGTCCCCGCTGACGCCGGAGCAGTTGCGCCAGTTGGGCGAATTTGCCAACACCTACGGACTGCGGCGATTCCGCCGCGATGATTCCAAGAATCAGCTCTCCTTCGAATACGACGCTTCGCGTCTGCGCGAGAGCCAGGTAATTCACGCGCTGGGCGGCGCCAACATCGCGGTAACCCGTATTGTCCCGGAATCCGGCAGTGAAATTATCCCGGCCTGAGTACCTTGGGACGCGCGGACCTCGCTCCCAAAATGGAGCAACTTCGCGCAGCTTGCGCGAGCTTGAGCGTGAACAAAAGCTGAGCGGCTAGACGCTGCGTGCTGAACGTTGGATTTCAGAGTATTGCGGGACAGACGCCTAGTTGAACCCCGGAATTACGATTGCAATTTTCGGGCAGGCAAAAAAGTAGGGCTCCCGCTTGGGACCAGGAGCCCCGAGAGGCGCGTTCCGTTGTCGGTGTCGTTTTCACACCGACGCGTGGGGTCATCCATCCTAGCTTCCCTCTCAGAGGCAGGTGGGAACAATTTGCAAAAAACGATGAGCAAGCCCCTTCCCCCTCGCTCACCGCTCCTTACAAATCATCATGTAAAACGCGCCATCGGTCGCTAGTAATGCATGTGCGCGGCCATTCTGCGACGTGTATTCCTAAGAATTAAGTCGCTTGTTTTGTTGTAATTTCTATCAGTCGGGGTATCGGCTTCGCGGTCCTTCCGGACTTGCAGTTCATATCGGAACCGTTCCGCCGTTCGAATCGGGAATCCGTGCCAAAAAATCGTGCGCTGCGCGATTCTCCAAAATTGTGCTTACCTAACCCGGTTCTAGAACTTTAGTAATCCTCCCACCGGCATCCTGCTGATCTATGGGTTTTTTTGCCCACCCCTCCCAATATGAACCATGCGCAGGCTGCCCCGCTTCGC
This sequence comes from Candidatus Acidiferrum sp., assembly GCA_036564765.1. GTDB lineage: Bacteria > Acidobacteriota > Terriglobia > Acidiferrales > UBA7541 > Acidiferrum. The sequence goes on from DATCOK010000680.1 coordinate 11,344, forward strand.
GACCACCGCAAGACGCTGCCATCGCCAACGCTCCGCTTTTCGCGCCCTCACCGCGGGAGTGCTTCTCGTCGCATCCGCCATCGCCAGTTACGGCGATGTGCCTGCGCGCTTGCGAAGCATTCCCGCCGCCAGCTGTTATTGCCATTGCCACGACGCGTATTCGCACGCCGGTTGCACCAAGATGTGCGACGCCAAAAAGCGCGCTCGCAAATGGCTCATCACTTCCTGCCTCAAGCCACGCTACCAGTCGCACGCACCGGATAAATCCAACGCCGGGCCGCACCTCCGCCATCCCGATCGCGCGCAACACGCGCAACTCACGCAATAATTTTTTGCCAGCCTGAATTTTTGTCGACGCCGTTCGAATGAAAATGCTCAGTTCGTTTTCAAAAGAAACAATTCAGGTGGGTTTTAGTACGGCCAGAACTTTTTGTTTTCGTTTTCCACAGGCGCAACGCTTGGTTTCCACACCACCATTCGAACGGGAGCGCCAAAATCTAAAGTAATACTTTAAATGTCGGAACTCCGACATTAATTATTCCTTTAAATTACCCTTTACTTATTTTTATGAACAGTTCTAATCGTTGCTTCGCGCCGCACTCATCTCAGTGCCATCTGCAGCGATCTCTCTGCGCGGTGGTTCCTCAAGCAGCCCTGCCAGAATCTCCGGAATCTCAAACAAAGCGCGATTCTTCAGCGCTTTGGCATTGCCGCGCAAGCGCGCCAGAGTGCTCGGCTCCAGCATTTGCCGCACACCCTCAGCCACCTGCCGAAAATTATCGAGCACAATACCCACTTCATTTTCCCGCAACCACTGCGCGTTATAACGCTCCTGCGGCAAGGTCCACGAATTGCATTCGATCAACACCGGCAAATCCCGTAGCATCGCTTCCGCGATGCTTCCCGGCCCCGGCTTGCCGATCATGAAATCCGCGGCGCGCATCAGGCGCGGAATTTCCTTGGTAAAGCCGACCACGTGAATGGGAAATTTCCAGGACTCCGCGCGAAACCTTTCCGCGAGTTTTTCGTTGCGCCCGCAGATCAGAATTAACTGCACCGGCACGCCTGCGCGGTCGAGTCTGCGCGCTATCAAATGCATCACGCCCGACCCGTATCCGCCGAAGAGCACGATGGCAGTGGGCAAATCCTCGCGCAGGCCCATCTGCTTGCGCAACGACACGGGGTCGACGTTTTCTTCCGCATAGAACTCCGGGCGCACGATCATGCCGGAAGTTTCAAAAATGTGTTTGTCATCGTGGCCGAGTTCGCGCGCTTGTTGCGCGGCCTGGGCCGTGCCGGCGATGACGTACTGTTCAGGAATGGACTCTATCCAGAAGTGCGGCGGAAAATCCGCGAGGTCGGTAATCAAGGTGACGAACGGTTTCCCGGGACAGGTGGCGGCCCAGCTTTCATACATCTGCCGATTGAAATGCGGAATGACCGAGACTAGAAGATCGGCGGGATGCGCGCGCCAATGCTTCTCGAGCAGCTTGACCATCGGCCGGTGAAAGGCCCGAATCACCGTCTGCAACACGCGCAGCAGCGCCGTGGCGCCCAGCGTCCAGCCATGGCGCAGGATGGTGTTGTAC
>DATCOK010000681.1:0-1675 GCA_036564765.1 Candidatus Acidiferrum sp.
CGTTAAAATTGCCGCCATTCCAGCGTTTTTGGTGTTAAGATTCAACCTTGCCAAGGTTCAGGTGTCGGTTCGATTCCGATAGGCCGCTCCATAAATTCCTCCAAACCGTTGCCAAACCCGCAATTTTTGCCATACCAGGTAGAATTTTTTGTACGTCGACCCGAGCGCGCCCGTAAACAGGTATTGACAGACTATCGCGACTTCTTTAACGTCATCTTCTCAATGCTCACCTCGCTAAAGCATCTGGCGCAGCACCGTCATCATCACGGCCATACCCTGCGCCTGCTGAGGTGTGCATAGCGATACGCTAACAAACGCACTCTTCGACCCGCTGGCGCAAAAAGCTCCAGCGGGTTTTTTGTTTCTGTGCACGGATTTTGCGTTTTAGGCGCGCCGGAAAGGTGACAGGCATGAAGATCGCATTCGAGAAACAGAATGGGCTGGTGCCCGCGATTATTCAGGACCATACCAGCGGCGAAGTGTTGATGCTGGGCTTCATGAATGAAGAGGCTCTGGTGGAAACGCAGCGGACGCAGCAGGCGGTGTTTTTCAGCCGCTCGCGCAACAAACTTTGGAGGAAAGGCGAATCGAGCGGCCATTTGCTGAAGGTGTGTGAAGTGCGCGTCGACTGCGATGCCGATGCGCTGCTGGTGCGTGTGCAACCTGTCGGCCCCGGTGTTTGTCACGAGGGCTACCGGAGTTGCTTCTTTCGCAGACTCGACAACAACGACAACGCCACTGTGACGGAAACGCGTGTGTTCGAGCCGGACGAACTTTATGGCCAGGAAGCGAAGGGCCCGCGGTCATGAACCAGTTGAAGCTAGGGATTCCGAAAGGAAGCCTGCAAGATGCCACACTCGAACTGTTTGCCAGAGCGGGCTGGAAAATCATCCTGAGTCCGCGCAGCTACGTACCGTCAATCGATGACTGCGAAATCGAGTGTCTGATGGTGCGGGCGCAGGAAATGGCGCGATATGTCGAAACCGGGGCGCTGGACGCCGGAATTACCGGACACGACTGGGTCATGGAAACCGAAGCTGCGGTTCTCGAATTGGCGGAGTTGGTGTATGCCAAGCAACGTCTGGCACGAGTACGCTGGGTGTTGGCCGTGCCGGAAGATTCTGCAATCGAGAAGCCTGCGGATCTTGCTGGCAAAGTGATCGCCACGGAAATCGTCCGCACCACGGAAAAATATCTGGAGCGACACGGCGTGAGCGGGTGAGTGGAATTGTCGTGGGGCGCCACGGAGGTGAAGGTGCCGAGGCTGGCGGACGCCATCGTGGAAGTCACCGAGACCGGATCATCGTTGCGCGCCAACCGCTTACGCATTGTAGATACGGTGATGGAGTCGGCCACGGTCTTCATCATGAATCACTCCGCCGCCGCATCCGCGTGGAAGCGCGAAAAGGCGGACAATCTCATTCTGATGTTGCAGGGCGCCATCGACGCGACGAATAGAGTGGGGCTGATGCTCAATGTGCGGCGCGAAAATCTGGATGCTGTGCTGGGGGTTTTGCCGGCGCTCAAGAATCCTACGATCTCCACGCTGAGCGATCCCGATTGGGTGGCGGTGAACACCATCATCGAAGAGGCGGTGGTGCGGCAGATTTTACCGAGACTGAAGGCCGCCAAGGCTCAAGGCATTGTGGAATATCCGCTGAACAAGATTGTGCTG
>DATCOK010000682.1:0-1577 GCA_036564765.1 Candidatus Acidiferrum sp.
GTGCGCCACACGCCGGAATTTGTGACCCGCGTGTTTGACGAAGAGTTGGAGCATTTATTGCAAGAGAACGATGGCACCTCTGCGCAGGAGTCTTTGCGCGCAGCCCGCCAAATGAGTGAAGAGATGATCCGGCGCGGGGAGTTTGATCCGGTTTAACGGCAACGCCTGGGACATTTAGAGAAAATGTCCGGCACCGAGACGACGGTTGTGACGGTTTTGCAGGAATTAACAGGAGAAGAACATGGCTGCGAATGGAAACGGCGCGAACGGAAACGGGAAAATAAATCATCAGCACGCCGGTGACGCGTGGTCCGCGGACCCGCGCTGGACGGGCATCACCAGGAAGTACACCGAGGCGGATGTGCGGCGTTTGCGTGGCTCGGTGCGCATCGAATACACCCTGGCGCGCCTGGGCGCGGAGCGGCTGTGGTATCTGATGCAGGGTGAGGACTTTGTTCCCGCGCTGGGCGCCATCACCGGCAATCAGGCCATCGAGATGGTGCAAGCCGGATTGAAAGCGATTTATGGCAGCGGCTGGCAAGTGGCCGCGGACGGCAACACCGCCGGCGACGTCTATCCCGACCAGAGTTTGTATCCCTGCGACAGCGCCCCGAACCTGGTGAAGCGCCTGAATCGCGCCCTGATGCGCGCGGATCAGATCGAATCCGCGGAAGGGAAGAACTCCGGAACGTATTATTTTGCGCCCATCGTGGCGGACGCCGAGGCAGGATTTGGCGGTTCACTCAACGCCTACGAATTAATGAAAGCCATGATCGAGGCCGGCGCGGCGGGCGTGCATTTCGAGGATCAACTTTCTTCCGCGAAAAAGTGCGGACACCTCGGCGGGGAAGTGGTGGTGCCCATTCGCGAATTCATCGAAAAGCTGGTGGCGGCGCGGCTGGCGGCCGACGTCTGCGGCGTTCCCACAATTCTCATCGCGCGCACGGATGCTAATTCCGCGGGACTATTGCTCTCCGATGCCGACGAGCGCGACCGCGAATTTATCTACGGCGAGCGCACCCAGGAGGGCTTTTATCAATTTCGCGGCGGCATCGATGCCGCCATTGCGCGTGGCCTGGCTTACGCGCCGTACGCCGACATGCTGTGGTGCGAGACCTCCACGCCGGACCTGGCCGAAGCGCAAAAATTCGCGGACGCCATCCACGCCAAGTTCCCCGGCAAGCTCCTGGCCTACAACTGTTCGCCGTCCTTCAACTGGAAGAAAAAACTGGACGACGCCACCATCGCGAATTTCCAGAAAAAGCTCGGCGCGATGGGTTACAAATTCCAGTTCGTCACCCTCGCCGGCTTTCACTCCCTGAATATGTCCATGTTCAACCTGGCACGGGGTTACGCGGCCGCCGGCATGACCGCCTATTCGAAATTGCAGCAGGAGGAGTTCGCCGCGCAGGAGTTGGGCTACAAAGCGGTGACGCACCAGCGCTTCGTCGGCACCGGATATTTCGATGAAATCGCCCAGGTGGTCTCAGGCGGTAGCTCTTCCACGACGGCGCTGGCCGGGTCTACAGAGACCGAGCAGTTTCACGGATCCGAGAAAATCGCGGCAGGCGTAGCCG
>DATCOK010000683.1:0-3275 GCA_036564765.1 Candidatus Acidiferrum sp.
CCGCTGCCGAGTTCCGCGACTTGCAGGGGAAGTGGCAGAAGATTGACGATTTCGCGAGCATGAGTTTTAAGCAGACGCGCGTCGGCGCGCGTGAGTCCGTACTCGGGGAGCACGCAAATGGCTTCGAAGAGCGCGGAGCCAAGCTCATCGTACAAATATTTCGAAGGCAACTCGCGTTGGCCGCTCTTGGTTAATCCGGCGCGCACTTCCGCGGCGAATTCCGTGACGTGGTGGAGCGGCAAAGTCTGCGTCAACATGGGGCCCATCTTTCCTCTTCCCGAACTTTAATCTTCCACACAGCGAAACGTGGCGTAGACATACGGGTAATGCGGCTGGAACCAATTTCTGAACGACGGGCGCAGCATGCACGCAGCGGTACGCGGCGAACCGCCCTTCATGACGAAATGTTTGCCGTCAAAAAAGTTCGCGGAGTACCCGGGATAAAAAGGCATGGCTTTGAAGCCGGGGAAGGGCGTGAATTCCGTGCGGGTCCATTCCCAGCCGTTGCCGACGAGGTCGTGAACGCCGAAGGCGCTGGCGCCCGCGGGATGCGAGCCGACAGGAGAAAGTTCCCAGGATTGGAAGTCGAAATTGCCGTGAGTTTTGTCGGGCGCTGCGTGGCCCCAAGGATAGAACCGTTCGGTGATCGATGATTCGGGGCTGCCGTACGCGACGCGATGAAATTGCGCTTCGGTTGGCAATTTTCTGCCGAGCCAGGTGGCGTAGGCGGTGGCTTCGGCATGGCTGACGTACACCGGCCAATCGGCGGGGAGACGCACTTCGCCGAACATGCCGCGATACATCCACAAATTTCCGTGGCGGTGCCAGAAGGAGGGATGCTCGATGTTTTCGGAGTTTTTCCAGTCCCAGGAAGCGTCGTCCCACAGCGCGCGATTCTTGTAGCCGCCGGCTTCGACAAATTTGAGAAAGTCACGATTGGTGACGTCGAACTTTTCGATGGAAAATGCCGGCACTTCGACTTCGTGGGCTTGCATTTCGTTGTCCCAGCCGAACTCGTCGCCCTTCTCGCACACTAAGCCCAGGGTGGCGTGGCCGGCGGGAATTTCGATGAGGTCGGCTTTGGGACGCTTGGCGGGAGCTTTGCGTATCGCTCTTTCGCCGATTTTCTTTTCGGTGGGCAAGCGGTTCAGCATGTACGCGAGCGTTTCCGCGTGCATCAGGCGATGCTCGATGGCCACTTCCAGCAAAGTTTTCAATTCGGGATGGCCTTCGCCGGGCTTGCTGAGGGCATCTTCGATGGCGTCATCCAACTTGTCGCGGGTGTGTTTTACGTAGGTCGCAACTTCTTCGCGGCTGGGCCAATCGGCGGGCGTGTCGGTGGGCAGTCCGCCGCCGACCGGATCGATGCCAAAGGAAAACAGCTGGTCGAAGGTGCGTTGGAACGGCTGCAACCCGAACACGCGATCGGCGAGAAGATTCCAGTCGAAGGCTTCCAAATGGCCGATGTAGAAAATGATGCGATGACGCTCGGCGATGGGCCGATCGTACATGGCCTCGTCGCGGACTATGGCGAATAATTCATCGCTGCGGGCCCGGGCATTCTCGAGCCGGGTGCGCAACTCATGGCGTTGTCGAACAGCGCTGGCTACTGCTCCCATATTTGGCTCTTATCCTTGATGGATTCGATCAGGTTCAGCATCACAGAAGATGAATTTGGGCTCAGTGGATTCCGTATCGTAGCGGGGGATTAGATGCTCTATGATAAGCGTCCGATGCGTCAACCTTTTTCCGCTTCCGGCACACCGGAGGCCGTCGCGAAACACGAAGTTACCATTGAGTTTCGCAGTGTGACATACCGTGTTAAAGGTAGAGCGGAGCCGCTGGTCAACGATCTGTCATTGATGGTTAAGCCCTCGGAAACACTGGTGTTACTGGGGCGGAGCGGAAGCGGGAAGACCACTCTGTTGCGGCTGATCAATCGCATGTTGCTGCCGACGGATGGGCAGGTTCTGGTGGAGGGGAACGCGACCTCCGAGTGGGATGCGATTCGGCTGCGACGGCATATCGGTTACGTGATTCAGGATGCCGGATTGTTCCCTCATTTTACCGTGGCGGAGAATGTTGGCCTCGTGCCCAAGCTGGAAAATTGGGACGCGGCTCGTATTGAAAAGCGCACCGCGGAATTGTTGAGCCTGGTGGGGCTGGAGCCCGGCGAATTTTTGCGGCGGCGCCCCGCGCAGCTTTCCGGCGGTCAGCGGCAACGCGTCGGCGTAGCACGAGCGTTGGGCGCGAACCCAGCTATTCTGTTGATGGACGAGCCGTTTGGGGCGCTCGATCCGGTGACGCGCGCGGAGTTGCAGCATGAATTTTCCGAGCTGGCGCGACGGCTGGGCAAGACCATTGTTTTCGTGACGCATGATTTGCGTGAAGCGCTGCTGCTGGCGAGCCGGATCGTGCTATTGCAGGCGGGGCGCATCGTGGCCAGCGCGGCGCCGCAGGAATTTTTGCGCGTCGATCATCCGGAGGTGAAAGCGTTCGCGGCGTCGCTGCAGAGCGTTCCGGATGTGACAGCGTGAGCGAATTTTTCAGTGCGCGCGACACGAGCAAGACCGCATATGACGAGGATTGCCCATGACGCCTTGGACTTTTTTTCTGACGCACCGCTCGGAGATTCTGGAGGCCACGCTGGACCACGTGGAACTGGTGTTGATCGCCATGGGCATCGCGATCGCCATCGGAGTGCCGCTGGGAATGTTTATCGTGCAGCGGCCGGCGTTGCGTACGTTTTCGTTGGGGGTCGCCAGCGTGTTTCAAACCATCCCCAGTCTGGCGCTGTTTGGATTCTTGATTCCTATACCGTTAATCGGCGGCATCGGGCGGCGAACCGCCATCGTTGCGCTGGTGTTGTACGCGCTGCTTCCGATTTTGCGCAATACGTATGTGGGGCTCACGAGCATCGATCCCGCGGTGCTGGAAGCGGCCGAGGCAATGGGCATGACCAACACGCAGATTCTCACGCGGGTGAGATTGCCGCTGGCTCTCGGGATTATTTTGGCCGGGATTCGAACGGCTACGGTCATTACGATTGGAGTGGCGACGATTGCGGCTGCGATTGGCGCGGGAGGGCTGGGTACGTTTATTTTCCGCGGCGTGGCGATGGTCAGTGACGCGGTGATTTTGGCTGGAGCGATCCCTGCGGCGCTATTGGCGATTGTGGCGGACTTGATGTTGGCGCTGTTGGAGCGGCGGTTGCGCGTTGCGTAGCTGTGTTGATCGTTTGGAATAAATGAAGCGTGCGTCTCGTACCACTGCAC
>DATCOK010000684.1:0-3712 GCA_036564765.1 Candidatus Acidiferrum sp.
GTCCTCTTCATCGTCCTGCACCGCACCGGTCCGCATCTTGGCCGAGACTTCACTGAGCGGCAGCCGCAAAATGCTGGTGGCCTTCAACTCTTTCTCATTGGGCGCGCGCACTTCCTCCCACCGCCCCGGCAGAATTTTTTCCGTGAACGCCCGCAGCGCCGCTAGCTTTTCTTCCGGTTGGGCAACCAACGCGGCGTTGCCCAGCGCCACAACCGATCGGTAATTCATGGAATGGTTGAACACCGAACGCGCCAGCACCAGCCCGTCCATCAACGTAACCGTCACGCACACCGCCAGGCCCCCGCTCAATCCCCGCAACATCCGGCTGGCCGCCGACCCGTGAAAATAAATCGCGTCTTCCACCCGCGCAAACATAGTTGGAATCACAAAAGGCTGCGCTTCTACGCTAAAACCGACATGGCACACGAACGCCTCATCGAGAATTTTGTAAATCACTTCGCGATCGAACGACCCGCGATGCGGTTCGCGCACCACCCGCGTGCGCTCTGTAGGCGAAAAAGTTTCGGCCAAGATTCACCTCAATGAGAAACGTGGCGCGGAGTTGATAGCCGGCGCCAAAGCGGCATGAGTGAGGAACGATCTTTCCGATGCTAACACGCGGCTCCACGACGCACGCAACAGCCAATGTGGACTTGGCACTTCGTTGTGAGAAACTAGCGAGCCGGAGAATCCTATGAGCTCAACCGTCACGCATCCCGCGGGTTCGCAAACGCTCGACAGCGCCTGGGTCCGCCAGCAATTTCCTTCGTTGCAGACGCAAGTAAACGGCCACACCGCGGCATTTCTCGACGGCCCCGCCGGCACGCAGGTGCCGAAGCAGGTGATCGACGCTATCCAGAAATATCTGCTCCACGATAACGCCAATACCTGCGGAGCCTTCGCCACCAGCCACCGCTCCGATGCCATGATCGCGAACGCCCGCCAAGCCATGGCTGATTTTTTTCACTGCGACGCCGACGAGGTCAGCTTCGGCCAGAACATGACCACCATTACCTTCGCGCTCTCGCGTGCCATCGCCCGCGACCTGAAACCCGGCGACGAAGTAATCGTTACCACGCTCGATCACGACGCCAATGTCGCCCCCTGGCGCGCTCTGGAAGAAAAAGGTGTGGTCGTCCGCCAGGTCGACATCCGCCAAGAAGACTGCACCCTCGATCTGGACGACTTGCAGCGCAAGCTCAGCAACAAAACAAAATTGGTAGCTGTAGGCTACGCCTCCAACGCGGTAGGAACGATAAATCCAGTCGCCGAAATTGTGAAACTCGCGCACGCCGCAGGCGCCCTGGTTTTTGTTGACGCCGTGCACTACGCCCCGCACGGCCCGATCGACATGCAAGCGCTCGACTGCGATTTTCTGGCCTGCTCACCCTATAAATTCTTCGGTCCGCACATGGGCACGCTCTACGGCAAGCGCGAGCATCTGCTGCGCTTCGCTCCCTACAAAGTCCGTCCCGCACCCGAAACGTTGCCGGACCGCTGGGAAACCGGCACGCAAGTGCATGAGTTGATTGCCGGGATCGCCGCAGCGGTCGACTACCTCGCGGAACTCGGCCGCCGTCACGACGCGAGCGCCCGAGATCGCCGCCCCGCGCTGCTGGCCGCCTACCGCGTAACGCACGCGCACGAAATGGCGCTGCTCACGCAACTCCTCGATGGCCTGCAAACTCTGCGCGGTGTGCGCATTTTCGGCATCACCGACCGCGCGCGCTTCGACCAGCGCTGCTCCACCGTTTCGATACGCCTCGAAGGCCACACCCCCACGGAAGTAGCCACATTTCTCGGAGAGCGCGGGATCTTCACCTGGGACGGAAATTTCTACGCCCTCAATTTGACCGAACGCCTCGGCGTGCAAGCCACCGGCGGCCTTCTCCGCATCGGCCTGGTCCATTACAACTCCGCCGAAGAAGTCGCCCGCCTGCTCACCGCGCTGCGCGAATTCACCCGCGCCTAAGTCCCCTGGCGGGGCGCAACGCGTCAAAATTGAAGTTGTTAGGGAATCGACACGCGTGATAAACGTTCATCGTCACGCATGAAGCCCTCTCCGTCTCGCATCGCTGTTCTTCCGGTCCTGCTACACCTGCTCACATTACAATTCGCCGTAAGCCCCTCCCTCGCCGACGAAAAGTCCCTCACCGAAGTCCGCAGCCCCAACTTCCGCGTACTCACCGACGGCAACGATCGCGACGGCCGCCGCATAGCCAACGAATTCGAACAGATGCGTTCCGTCTTCGCCGTCGGTTTTCCCAACATGCGCCTCAGCACCGGCGCCCCGCTGCTGATTTTCGCGGTGCAAAACGAAAACGCCATGAAGGCCCTCGCGCCCGCGTTGTTTCAGGATAAAGGCCCCAAACCCGCCGGCCTGTTCGATCACGGCTGGGAAAAACAGTTCGCCGTAGTGCGCCTCGATCAGGATGTCCCCGGCGCCTATCAGGTCGTCTACCACGAATACGTCCACAGCTTGCTGCACAGCAATCTTCGCTGGCTGCCCACCTGGCTCGACGAAGGTCTTGCGGAGTTTTACGGCAACACCCGCTTTGAAGCCAAAAAAATGTACGTTGGTGCGCCCAGCCGCCGTGTCTATCTGCTGCAGCATCGCAAAATCATTCCGCTCGAAACGCTGCTGGTCGTGAACCCGCACGTCTATTTCCGTGGGAAGCAGGACGAGATCGACACCTTTTATGCCGAATCCTGGGCCCTGGTACACTTCATGGTTTTCGGTCCGGGCATGGAGCAGGGCAAAAAGCTGGCTAAGTTCTACGCCCAACTCCAACGCGGCGATGAACAACTCAAAGCCTTCCGCGAAGTCTTCGGAGACCTGCGTGCCCTCGAGGCCGGCCTCGACAAATACATTACCGCCTTCGCGTTTCAAAGCTATGTCATCGACAATTCCGCCTCCACCATTCACGACAAAGATTTTTCTACCCGCAAATTGAGCAAAGCCGAATCCCAGGCAGCCATCGCCGAATTTCGCATGTGGAATCACGATACCCCGGAAGCTGTCCCGCTGGTGGAATCAGCCCTCAAAGACGATCCCAATCTCGCTGTGGCACACGAGGAACTGGGCTTCCTCGATTTTCGCGACGGCAAGGATGAAGACGCCGCCGCCGAGTTTTCCCGCGCCTTCGAACTCGATAAGCAGCGCTACCTTTCCCAATATTTCAAAACTATGTTGGCCGCCCAACGCGAAACTCCGCAGCAACGCGAGGCGCTCCGCAGCAATCTGCAGCAGACCCTGCAGATCAATCCGCAATTCGCCCCCGCTTACGTGCAACTCGCGATACTGGAGTTGGCGGACCACCGGAATGACGCGGCGCTCTCCATGGCCCGCAAAGCCGAATCGCTGGAGCCTTCGCGCGCCGGTTATCACTTATTGAGCGGCGAAATTTTGCTGCGGCTCAAAAAAGAAAAAGAAGCGGCCGAATTCGCGGAATTCGTGGCCGAGCGCTGGCACGGCCCCGATCACAATGAAGCGGTGGCGTTGTGGAATCGCGTGCCGCCCGCAAGCCGGCCTGCGGACGTCCATGTGGTGGAAGAAACCCAAGAACAGTCGCAGACCGCGGAGGGCCAGGTTCGCTCGGTTACCTGTGGAGAAAAGGGCCAGAAAGAAATCACCCTCGAAACCAACGGCCAGACCCTGGTGTTCCGCAGCAAGGGGCGCCAGCTCATCGGCTACTCCGACACGCTATGGTAC
>DATCOK010000685.1:0-14001 GCA_036564765.1 Candidatus Acidiferrum sp.
GTCGTCGAGTGGTTCAAAAAAGAAGGCGCGGACGCCTGGTATCAGCACACCGCCGACGAATTGCTACCGGCCAATACCAAATGTTCCTGTGGCGCGACGAAGTGGCGCAAGGAAAACGACATTCTCGATGTGTGGTTTGATTCCGGCTCGTCGAACCTCGCGGTGCTGCATGGCGACGAGTGGCCCGCGGACATTTATCTCGAAGGCCCGGACCAGTACCGTGGATGGTTTCAAAGTTCGCTGCTGGTCGCTACCGGCGTGCGCAACGCCGCGCCGTTCCGCGGAGTGGTCACCCACGGCTGGACACTCGACGAGCAAGGCCGCCCGATGTCCAAGTCGCTCGGCAACGTCGTCGAGCCTGCCGAGATTTGCGAAAAGTGGGGCGCCGACCTCCTGCGTTTGTGGGTGGCTTCCCAGGAATATCAGGCCGACGTAAAAATGAGCGAGCGGGTGATGACCCAGCTCAGCGAAGCGTATCGCAAAATTCGCAACACCTTCCGCTTCGCGCTGGGAAATTTGAATGACTTCGATTCCTCGCGCGACGCGCTGCCCAACGAGCAGCTCGAGGAGATCGATCGCTGGATGCTGGAGCGCACCGCGGAACTCTCGCGCAAGTGCCGCGAGTGGTACGCGGGCTATGACTTTCACCGCGTCTATCACGCCATCCACGATTTCTGTGTCGTGGATCTCAGTTCGTTTTATTTTGACGTGTTGAAAGACCGGCTGTACACCAAGGCGCCGCGCAGCAATTCACGCCGCTCCGCGCAAACGGCGATCTGGAAAATCACCAGCGCGGTGGTACGGCTGCTCGCCCCAATTCTCGTTTTTACCACGGAGGAAATCTGGAGGTCGCTGCCCAAGGATGCGCAAGGCGTGCCGAGCGTGCACCAGGCGGAATTCGCGGAAGCCGATGCGCTGGCCAGTGGCATCAGCAAAGCTGCTGCCGAGCAATGGTCGCGGCTCGCGCAGGTGCGCTCCGCCGTTCTTGTTTCGCTCGAACAAGCTCGCGCCGCCAAGGCCATCGGCGGTGGCCTTGAAGCCAAAGTAAAACTCCACGCCAGTGGTGAAGCTGCGGGCTTGCAAGAATTGCTCCAGGCGCACCGCGACGCGTTGCCCGCATTGTTCATCGTTTCGCAAGTGGACGTAGAATCGTCTGCGCCCGAAGGCGCAACGTTAAGCGAAACTCTTCCGGGCGTCGCGATCAAGATCGAACGCGCCGACGGGAAAAAATGCGAGCGTTGCTGGAACTACTCGACGCATGTCGGTGAGAACGCGCGTTACCCTACGGTGTGCGAGCGTTGCACCGCAGCCTTGGCCGAGATTGAAACTCAACCCGTCGCCGGCGCGGGTTGAGATTGGATTGAGCTAGGGGGAGGAAGTTGCCCACCCTAGGTTTTGTAGGGGAGATTTCTTATCAATAGCGCGCCGATTGTACCGGTGTCGCAGCGGTAGATCGTTACGCAGGTTCACTTTGACCGCGACTCTTAGGAAAACAATCTCCGCGTCTCCACTGATTTCACGCGTGCGCTGGCTCTCGCTTACCGCAGTGGTGGTCCTGCTTGATCGCGCCACAAAATTCTGGTTTGAAGCACGCACCAGCGAATCGTATCGCCACGAAGTCATCCACAATCTCGTCTACTTGGTGCATAGCTCGAACCCCGGTATTGCTTTCAGCGTCTTCGCCGACTCCGACTCGCCGTGGTTGAAAATTCTGCTCATTGGTGGCTCCATCCTGGTGGTAATTCTTCTGACCTTTCTGCTGATCAACGGTAAGACCGGCGGCCCCATGACGCACTCCGGCCTGGCGCTGCTGATCGCCGGCGCTACGGGCAACGTCACCGACCGCATCCTTCATGGTGCCGTTACCGACTTTCTGGAAGTCTGGTTGGGCTCTTACCGCTGGCCGGCCTTTAACGTGGCCGATGCCGCCATCACCATTGGCGCCGCGCTGGTGCTGCTCGACGCCATCTTCGGCGCACGAGGGGTTGAGCCGGCATCCACACGCAAGCGCGCCTGAACAGAATTTGTATGGTGAAGCCAGGAAATGATGGCCATTCCGCGAAACGTCACAATATGAAATCGGGAAACGATATCGCGGAAAACGTGCATGACGCCCCCGACGATCAATCGATCTCGTTTGAAGTAACTTCCGCCGAAGCCGGCGAACGCCTTGACCGGGCCGTCACCGCCCGCTGCCCGCTGCTGAGCCGCACACGAGTCAAAGAACTGATCGACGCGGGTCTCGTGCAGATCAACGCCGCTGCTTCCAAAGGTGCGCGCCACGTACACGCCGGCGACAAGATCGACGTAAATCCCCAAGCTCGCCCGCCCCTCCGCGCCGAACCCGAATCCATCCCGCTCGAAATTCTCTACGAAGATGCGGACATCATCGCGGTCAATAAAGCTGCGGGCATGACCGTGCACGCCGGGGCGGGGAACTCGACAGGCACGCTGGTCAACGCGCTGCTCGGCCGCGGCCAGTCGCTCTCGCAAACCGATAACGCTTTGCGCCCCGGCATTGTCCATCGCCTCGACAAGGAAACCTCCGGCGTCATTCTCATCGCCAAAAACGACGCCGCTCACGCGCGCCTGGGAGAAGCCTTTCGCCAGCGCACCGTGAGCAAAACCTACCTCGCGCTGGTGCAGGGTCACTTCGAACAAACCAGCGGGCGCATCGAGCTGCAGATCGGCCGCGACCCGGTGCGCCGCGTGCGCATGGCCGCGGTTCAAAAAACCTGGCACGTGGCCAGAATCGGTAATCCGCGCGAAGCCCGCACCGACTGGCGTACTTTGCTGCGCATCGACGCGACCACTTTGCTCGAAGTGCAACTCCATACCGGCCGGACCCACCAGATTCGCGTGCATCTTTCCGCGCTCAAGCATCCGGTAGTGGGCGATACGCTGTACGGCGCCGCAACGCAGCTGCGCATCGGCAGCGTCACGCTCCCGCCGCTCGGCCGCAATTTTCTGCACGCCGCAAAAATTATCTTTTCCCATCCGCGCACCGGCGAGCGCATGGAAGTCCGCGCTCCGCTGCCGGCCGAGCTGCGCGACTTTCTCAAGGTGCTGGCAGGCGCCGCTAAAGAAGATCCCAGAAAAATTGACGCTGCACTCGCCGCCTACCTATAATCTGGGCACATGCCACGCAAACCATTTTTAGTTTCCGCCATGGTGCTCGCCGCCATGCTCATCTCGCCGCTACGCGACCGCGGCCAGCAACCACCGCCTCCACCGCCGCCGCAATCCTCCGCGTCGCAGGATCCCTCGCAAAATCCGCCGCCCGGACCGAACCCCACGGTCATCCCCATCCGCGTGAACCTGGTCGACATTTTGTTCACCGTCCTGGACCGCCGCAATAAGCTGATCTCCAACCTGGAAAAGTCCGACTTCAAAATCTTAGACGACAAAGCGCCGCAGGAAATTCGCTACTTCAGCAAGCAGAATGACCTGCCGCTGCGCATCGGCATGCTGATGGATACCTCCAACAGCATCCGCGACCGGCTCAAATTCGAGCAGGAGGCGTCTACCAATTTTCTTTTCAGCGTGCTGCGCCACAATAAAGATGAAGCGTTCATCATGACCTTCGACGATGAGCCGCAGGTGCTGCAGGGCTTCACCGGCGATACCGGCGCGCTGCGCGACGAAATTTTCAAGACCCGCGCCGGCGGCGGCACGGCCATCTACGACGCGATCTATCAGGCGTGCGTCAACCAGCTAAGTCACCCGCCGCGTCCGCCCGGCGACCAACCCGATGTGGTCCGGCGCGTGATGATCCTCATCAGCGACGGCGACGACAATCTCTCCACGCACACCCGCGCCGAGGCCATCGAAATGGCCCAACGCACCAGCGTGGTCATCTACACCATCAGCACCAGCACGCAGTGGATTGCACTTTCGCAAACCGATCCCGCGAAAGCCGCCAACCGTAAGAACCATTTAACCGAGGGCGATCAGATTTTGAAGGATTTGGCGGAAGAAACCGGCGGCCGGGCCTTTTTCCCCTACCACGTGGATGATTTGGATCAGTCGTTCCAGGACATTGGCGACGAATTGCGCAACCAATATTCCATCGCTTACAGTCCCACCAACTACGCGACGGACGGCCGCTACCACAAGATTCGCATTGAGACGCCCGACCACAAGGGCTATCAGATCAACGCGCGTCGCGGTTATTTCGCGCGCGCCGGCAACACCGGAGGTTCGGGTAATTCGCCCACGGGCGCGCCCAAATAAGCGGCATCGCCCTTCGGCGCGTAATAGCCCTTGCGCGCTAGAACTTTCAAATCGTGGTTCGTCGTTTCCACTTTGATCTTGCGGAATTTTCCGTCGCGCGCGGCGTTACTGGGGTAATAGCCCAGGGTGTACTGGCTGCGTAGTTCGTCGGAGATTTCGTCAAAGGCTTCTTTTAATTTCTTTTCGGAATTCACGTTGATCATGCGTCCGCCGGTATCGTCGGCCAACTTCTTGGCCACGCCACCGTTGCCGCCGCCGAATCGACGATCGGCGACCAGCAAAATGTGGATGACTGCGTCGGTCCGCTGCGCCGCTTCCACGGCTTCTTCCAGCCGCACCTTACTGCCCTCGTCCTGCGCGTCGGTCACGATCACGATGGCCTTGCGTCCCGCTTCGGTATTCAATTTTTCGCTCGAGGCCAGAAAGATCGCATCGTACAAAGCCGTGCCGGTCATCTGCTGGTTGCCGATCGGCCCGGGATTCCCGGCGATCATTCCGCCACCCGGGGTGTTAATGCGGGCGCGACGCACTGCGCGGTCCAGCTGCGCGCGGTCGTCGGTGAAGTCCGACAGCATGTCCACGTCGGTGTCGAAGGACATTACCAGCGCTTCATCGCCTTTGTGCAGCACGCGATCGAGAAACTGGCTCCCGGCGCTCTGAATCGCTCCGAGCATTTCCTGTTCGCTGCCGGAGGTGTCCAGCATCAGCGCCAGGGTAATGGGCAGACTGACTTCTTTGGAGAAAAACGCGATCTTCTGGTCCTGGTTGTCTTCGGCGAGCTTGAAATCGTCCTGCTTGAGGTCGCCGACGATGCGCTTGTTCTTATCGCGCACGGTGGCGAACACGTTTACCAAATTGACCTGCGAGCGGATCACCGGCCCTTGCGGATTTTCCTGCGGTACCGCCGGAATCGCTACCATGGCCGCCACCGACGCGGCCAACCCCACCCTCACCAGCTGACTCAAAGAACGCATGTATACTTTCCTTTGCAAGATTTGACCGTTGTCCGCTTGGCGCGGTCCACAACTCTCTATAAGCAGCTTCGATGCCGGGAACGGATGGGATGGATGTGCAGCCTAAGTACCGCGCGGCGGAATTAAAGAAGGAGTTTGGCTTGGGGTCTATGAAAAGTCCACGGAAAATCGCGATTCTGGCTGCCGCGCTGGTGGCTATTGTTCCGGCAACGTTCCTTAGTCTTCGGGCGGCCCAGGCGGGCCAAGCTTCGCAGGCCGAGCAATCCGGCAAGCCGGATATGCCCGCTCCTGCTCCGGATGCCCAGCAACCGCCGCCTCCAAATACTCCCGGTCCAGACCAAGGCAGGATTAGGTTCTCCGTCAATCAGGTCATCGTGCCGGTGACGGTTAAGGATGGCTCCGGGCGCTTGGTGGCCGACCTGACCAAAGACGAATTTCGCATTTTTGAAGATAAAGTCGAGCAGCGCATCCAGTATTTCAGCAACGAAGCATTTCCGCTCTCCATGGTCGTGCTCATCGACAACGACCTCAAAATAAAAGATGCCGAAGAAGTGGCCGCCTCGCTTCGGTCCATCATCGCGGGCATGAGCACTGCCGATGAAGCCGATGTCTGCCGCTTCGACCAGTTTTTCCACGAAGGCAAAGGTTTTACGGCCAATCAGGACAAGCTGCTCACCGAGCTGAAGCGGACCGAACTGGATACGGAGCCGAGCGTAGCTCCGACCGGCGCGCCGCTCAGCAACGGCCCGGTGATCAACGGGCACGCCGCCAACAGCGACGCACCCAGCGTCACCTCGGGCGTAAATATTATCAAGGGCCAGTCCACCAAGACGCTCGATGACGCGCTCTATAGTTCGGCGCAACTCCTGAAGGACCGCGGTCGCGACCGCCGCAAGATTATTTTTCTGATCTCCGACGGTGCCAATGGCATTCGCACCAACACCCACAGCTACTCCGCGACCGTGAAGGAACTGTTGCGCTACGGCATCTCGGTGTACAGCGTGGCGGTTAGCAGCGCGTTTTTTGAGCGGCGCTTCAACCGGCTGGTGGATTATGCGCACGACACCGGAGGCGATGTGTTCTTCGCCGCCAAGCGCGCCACCATGGAGCGGCTGTATTCCCGCGTCACCGAGCAGGCCCGCAACCAGTACACGCTGGCCTATTCGCCCACCGGTACCAATACCGCCAGCGATTACCACTCCATCGAAGTGCGCGTGAAACGCGAAGGCCTGACCGTGGACACCCGCCAGGGCTACTACACCGGAGCGGCGCCGCGTTAATTTTCTGGGCGCACCGGGGAAAATATTTTAGCAATGTTTATTTTGCCGCTAGTGTGCGCGAACTATTTGTGAGACAACTGTAGCGGGCCGGAGACGTTTTCCGCCGGTCAACTGAGACACTCGGAGGATTGGATGAAGAAGAAGCCAGCAAAGCCCGCAAAGAAAACCACCAAGAAAAAGTAAGCTTCAGACAAGATTAGTTAAAAAGGGCGCGCGAAATTCGCTGCGCCCTTTTTTATTGGTTCGAATCCCTGTTTGCTGGAATTGCTCGCAAGTATGCGGGGAACACTAGGAACTCAGAGATTCTTCGTGGCTCGGGCAGATCGGCCGGTACGCGCAGCTGCGGCACAAAAATCCCGGCTTCGGCGGAAATTGTCCGGCGCGGATGTCCGCTGCCGCTTCCTGAATAATTTTCTGCGCTTCGTCCAGTTGCTTCTTATCCCGCGTGGTGGCCTGAATCTGGTTGTTCTGCAGATAGTGAAAGACCAGCCGCGCCGGGTTCCACTCGAAAATCTCCCGTGCCGCGATGGCGTAAATGCTCAGCTGCAGATCGCGCCGCGCATCCAGCTCTTTCTTCATCCGCCCGGTTTTGTAATCGACGATTTCGACGTTGCTGCCGCCCAAGGAGTTCACCTGGTCGATCCGCCCGGTGATGATCACGTTGTTTTCCATGGGCAATTCGAATGGTTTTTCCTGCTCCAGGATTTCGGGCAGACTGTCGATCATGGCCGCGTGAAAGACGCGCAATTGTTCCAGCCCGTCGCTCTTGTAGCCTTCTTCCTGGTAGGCGTCCTCGAAGCCGGCCGACTTCCATTCCGTTTCGAAAATGCGCTGCACTTCGTCAAACTCCAGCTGATTGCCCTTGCGCAATTCGGCGAGCGTGCGGCGAATGGTGTCGTGCACCACCCGTCCGAAGGTCATGGTGCCGCGCGGCCCTTCTTCCAGCGACCACAGCCGCCCGAACAGATATTGCTGCGGGCAGCGCCGGTAATTGTCGAGCGCGGAGGCGCTAAGCTTCAGCGGCTCGGGAGACGGCGGATGAAACGTCTCGGCCCAATCGGCGATGCGCGAAAAAATTCGCGGCGGATCGATGGGGGCAGGGAAGAGCGAAGCATCCGCGGCTCCGCTGCCGATCCCGGGGTTCTCCGCGCGCGGCGACAACTTCGGCGCGAGCTGTACCACGTTGCGGCGCTTCACTGCGGCGTCCATTATCAGGTCTTCCACAAACGTAGGGACTTTGCCTTTTTTCTCGGTCAGCGACGTAATGGTCAGCCGTTCTCGCGCGCGCGTCAGGGCCACGTAAAAGAGGCGCCGTTCTTCCTGAATGTGAAACTGCTCCGCCGGCGCGCCCTCCTTCATCAACTCCGCGGGGAATTCGAACACGCGGGTCCGCTCCGATGCGGGAAAGGCCTTGTTGTTCAGGCGCAGCAGAAACACGTGCGAAAACTCCAGGCCCTTGGCGCCGTGTACGGTCATCAACTGCACCGCGTCGCGCGGCACTTCGTCATCGAGACTGACGGTGCCGCCGGCCTGTTCGAAATAGTCGAGGTACTCGAGAAATTCCGGCAACTTGCGCGTCTCGCTCTTGGGCTCCCACTCCACCAGAAATTCCGCCAGCCGCGAGACATATTTGCGATCCTGAGCTGAAGCGCGTTCGCGCACCTCCAGCCAGTTCATCACCTCGCGCAAAATCTCTCGCGCGCCGCGACGGTTCATGGTCTTGCGTTGCGAAGAGAGAAATTCCAGCAACCCTTGCAGCGCGGCCTGCGAGCCGTCAAAGGCCATCTCCGTCTGCGGCGCTTGCAGCACGTCGATCAGCGCGTCGCCGCGTTTTTTGCCGGCGCGTTGCGTCAAGCGCACCAGGTCGCGCGCTTCCAGGTGCCAGGCCGGCGCCGCCAAGACTCGCGCGCAGGCCACATTGTCGTAGGGCTTCACAATCATCCGTAGGTAAGCGAGCACGTCGCGCACCAACGGATGCTCCAGAATCGATAGCCGGGTAATCACGAACGGAATTTTCGCGCGCGACAGTTCCTCGACCAGTTCGTTGCGGTGGGCGTGCTGGCGGTACAACACCGCAAAATCCTTCCAGCGGTGCCCCGCGCCGTGCAGCCGCTGCAATTCGCTGGTTACCCAGCGCGCTTCCTCATCGGCGTTAGCCAACTCCGCGATGCGAATCCTTTCGCCTTCGGGATTCGAGGTGGTCAGTATTTTCGGAGGGAAGCGGTCGCTGCGGGCGTTTTGGCCGATCACGTGGGTTGCCACCCGCAGAATGTTCGGTGTCGAGCGGTAATTTTCCGTGAGCGTCACGCGAAACGCCCCGGGGTCGTCGCCATCCTTCAATCCCGCGAAGCGCTTTTCAAATATGGAGAAACTTGCGAAGGAAGCGCCGCGAAAGCGATAGATGGCCTGATCGTTGTCGCCCACCGCAAAAATATTTCTCGATCCGCCGCACAGCAGCTCCAGCAGTTCGATTTGCGCGATATTGGTATCCTGAAATTCGTCCACCAGGATGTAGCGGTAACGCTCCTGAAGTTTCTGACGCAACTCGGCGTCCTGCTGCAGCAGTTCGACCGCGCCGGTAATCAGCGAGCCGAACGAGACTCGTTTCTTCTCGCGCAGCAACTCTTCACTCGCGCCATACGCCCGGGCGAGCTCCTGCTGCAGCGCCACCTGTTCGGTGCGCTCCGCGAAGGTATCCGCATCCAGCTCCGCGCGTTCGCCTTCCAGCTTTTGCCCCAGGCCATCCGCGTAGCGCTGAAAATCCTCGCAGTTCACCAATTCATCCTGGCAGCGGCTGAAAAAATCGATGAAGTCATTCAGGAATTGCCCAGGCTCCGCAAGCCGCCGGTATTTTTCCAGGCGCAAGCGCGCCAGATTGCGCCGCAGCAAAATCCAGTGGTCCCATTTATCGAGGATGACCCGTTCCGGATCGAGATCGACCAGCAAGGCTTCGCAAAACGAGTGAAAGGTTGCGAGCGTTACGTCTTTCCCGCGCTCGCCGGTGGCCTTCACTACCCGGGCTTTCATCTCGCCCGCGGCTTTTTTGGTGAACGTCAGCGCGAGAATATTCTCGCCCGCGAGCGTTGCGTCCGTTTCCAGCAGATGGCGGATGCGCTCGGTGATCACACGCGTTTTGCCCGTGCCCGCCCCGGCAATCACCAGCAGCGGCCCGTCGCGGTGGGTGATGGCACGCCGCTGCGCGTCGTTGACTTCGAGCTCCGCCTTCGCCACGGCGGGCAGGCTCATATCGAAAAGTGTGGCCATCTCTTTCATAGCTTAACGGAATGCAGGGCGAAGAGGAAGCGAAGAAGGATGAAGGAGATTCGATTGCTGCAAGCCGCTACGCCAACGATAGCCGCGCATTAACGCTGCGACGCCTGTCCCGACGCCACCCGCGTATTGAAAACACCTGACTGCTTCTTCGGAATCGTCAGTGTTTTCCAGTTGCCGCCGGCAAAATGGCGCGAGACGTAGACAATCTGGCCGACGTGGTAGGAGTAGTGCGCGATTTGGCGGTTGATGGCCTGCAGCACCGAGTGCGGCTCGGTTCGAATGGTTACGGTCTTCTCCATATCGGCGTCGGTCAGCCCCGCCAGCGTGTCCAGGAAAATTTTCCAGCCCGCTTCCCACATCGCCGTCACTTCCGTGCGCGTGGCAGGAGCTACCTCAAACTCGCCGTCGCGATTGCGGTCGGGCTTCTCGCCGTCGGTGGTTAGAAAATTGGTCCAGCGCGAGCGCATGTTACCGGCCATGTGCTTCACCATGACCGCCACGGAGTTCGACTCGGGGTCCAATTCCGTGCCGAGTTTATCCTCCGGACATTGCGCCATGGCGTTGTCGCCGAGGCGCTTGTAGTAGTGAAAGAGAGCGACCACATCTCTCATGTAGGAAGTCGTAAATTCGTGTGCCATGCCCGAATTCTCCGGCGTCGCTTCTAAAAACGCAAGACGCCCTGTTGAAAATTGCCTGTGCTTTCACGCTTCCAGTACAATCAAATTCCACCGCCACACAAGTCGACAACACGGAGGCAAATGAAGAATGCCCATCAGCGAACTATTCCTCGGCGAATTCGATCAGGAAATGGCCAACACACGTAAAACTCTGGAACGCGTACCAGCAGGTAAGTGGGACTGGAAACCGCACCCCAAGTCCGGCACGCTCGGCTGGATGGCGGCGCACATCGCCACGCTCCCGCACTTCATCACCACGACCGTCAACACCAAGGAATTTGAAATCGAAGGCAGCACGCGCCGGAAAGTAAACGACGCGTCCGAACTCCTGCCCGCCTTCGACGAAGAAGTCAAGATAGCCCGCGAAGCCATTTCTCGGGTGACCGACGAACAACTTAAAGAGATCTGGACGCTGAAATGGAAAGGGCAAGTCATCTTTTCCATGCCCAGGTATAGCGTTCTGCGCGTGACCTGTTTCAACCATCTGGTGCACCACCGCGGGCAACTGACCATGTATCTGCGCGCGCTCGACGTGCCGGTTCCCGCGCTTTACGGACCCAGCGCCGACGAGCAGGGCTTCTAACGTTTTGCGCGCAGCACAGCTCTAATTTGAGGGGCGACACAATTTAGTGGTAACACGAAGCGCCCTGCTGCGAGAACCCGGAGAGAAAAATGGAAACGCCTGTCATCCTCAGCGCCGTGCGCACCCCCGTGGGAAAATTCCAAGGCGGACTGGCTTCGTTTTCGGCGGTGGAACTCGGCGCCAAAGTCGTGGCTGAAGCCGCGCGTCGCGCCGATCTCGACGCCAAAAAAATTGATGAAGCCATTCTTGGCAACGTGGTGCAAGCCGGGTTGGGGCAAAATCCCGCGCGGCAGGCCGCGCTAAAGGGCGGGTGCGATCCGCGGGTGGCCGCGCTCACCATCAACAAAGTGTGCGGCTCCGGGCTGAAAGCCGTGGCCCTCGCCGCGCAGGCGGTGCAACTTGGTGAATCCGAAATTGTCGTGGCAGGTGGCATGGAGTCCATGTCCAACTGCCCGTACCTGCTGCCACAGGCGCGCACCGGTTACCGCATCGGTGACGGCAAATTGGTCGACTCCATGATTCACGACGGTTTGTGGGACGCGTTCGAAGACTTCCACATGGGCATGACCGGTGAACTGGTCGCCGAAAAATACGGCATCGGACGCGAGGAGCAGGACCGCTTCTCCTTCGAAAGCCATCAGAAAGCTGTTCGGGCGCGTAAATCGTGCTTCTTTGAAGCGCAAATCCTGCCGATCGAAGTGCCGCAGAAAAAAGGCGCGGCTATCACCGTCAAGTACGACGAGTCGCCGCGCGACGACGCGTCGATGGAAGCGCTCGCGAAGTTAAAGCCGGCCTTCAAGAAAGACGGCACCGTGACTGCGGGCAATGCTCCCGGAACCAATGACGGCGCCGCCGCGGTCATCGTCACCAGCGAGCGAAATGCTCACGCGCTGGGCAAAAAGCCGCTGGCGCGCATTGTGGCGCAAGCGGTCAGTGGAGTGGAACCGAAGTGGGTGATGATGGCTCCGGTCGAGGCCGTGGAAAAGCTGCTCAGCAAGACCGGATGGGATCGCGATAAGGACGTCGACCTTGTGGAACTCAACGAGGCGTTCGCCGTGGCGGCCATTGCGGTTACGCGGCAACTGCGGCTCAATCCTGAAAAGGTGAACGTGAATGGCGGCGCGGTGGCCATCGGGCATCCCATTGGCGCTTCCGGCGCCCGCATTCTGGTTACGCTTCTTTATGAACTGCAGCGGCGCAACTTGAAGAAGGGCATCGCTGCATTGTGCCTTGGCGGCGGCAATGCCGTGGCGCTTGCGGTGGAAATGATATGAGAAGTTATCCGTAACTGTGTCGATAACAAAAACGTCGGCGGTCCGACAACTCAAGTAAAACTTTAATAGGAAACCTAGCCTGCTCAGAACGCTTGGGCGTACTGGATTGTTCGTTCGAACTGCTGAACTTGTTTCTAGTCTCTTTTCCGCATTCGAGGAAAAACTGCGGGCTTCGATCTGGGAACTAAGGAGTGCTGGGCGGCACGCCAAGTGGGTCGGGCGGAAGTGCGCTCGGCGCTGGCGACATCTTCAATTCGAACGCGCAGAAGGGGCAAAATTTGTCCAGTTCGCCCACTTCGCGTTTGCACTGCGGGCAGCTCGGCTGCAAATTGCATTTGCAGTTCGGGCAATAGTTGAAGCGCGCGCCCACGGTGGTTCCGCATTGCGGGCAGTTGTAGGGCAGCGGCTCGCGCATCAGAAAATAGATAAAAAATCCCAGCGCCAGCCATCCGGGCGAAAGCACCACTACCAGAATGGTCCACAGCGCCGAATTCATGTTGCGGCGCTTGGCGTCGCGATTTACGTAGCCCACCGCAAATAGGAATGTCGCCATGGTCGCGGAGACAGCCAGCACCATGCCGGCGACGCTCAAAGCGGAAAGCGGCACATTGTGCGGGAAAGGGAAGACTTCACCGGGCGGATCGCTCATCTGATGGAAGACTACGTTGCCGAGGAAGAAGCCCACTTCCGCGGCCAAGAACAGTACGATGACCGTGACGATCAGCCACTTGGGGATAATCTTGAGTTCGTCGCGAAAGCGGGTGCGCTCGCGGGTACGGCGGAAACGGATACGCCGCATTTTTTCGCTGAAGGTGCTGTCGCTCTGCATGTCCGCCATGACGCCGACTCCTTAAAATGTTTTTCGCGGCGAAAAATCTATGCCGCTGCGTTCTGCTGCTGGTTCTGTTACTGAGCGCCGCTCACCGCCCGCGAAAGGCTATCTGCTGCGCGGCGCCCACTCGGCGTGTCCTTTTTCGTGCTCGGCCAGCAGCACCACCGCGGCCACCAGAACCGGCACCGCCCACCACATCGCAAAACCTGCTTCCCACACCAGCTTGGGCACGCCGGTTTGTTCGCCGAGCCAGGCGAAGAGGCGCCAGACGAATGGAGCGCTGGCTACGCCGGCCACCCAGGAAATGCCGGCAGCGATCCACAGCGCCCGGCGGCGCGGGCCGTCCTGTTGGAGTTGGCGCGCGCGCAAACTGACGCGAAACTGGGTGCGAGTCGCGAGGCCGGGCGGGAGATCGATTGGAGCGGTGCGCAGGCTGCGCAAGGCCGCTGAAGTCGCGGTGGCCACCGCGGCGCATTCCGCGCATTCGCCGAGGTGCCCGGCGAGCCAGGCGCTTTCGGCTTCCGCGATGCTTTCGATACGTTCCTGTGCGATCAGTTGCTTCGCCCGTTCGTGAATATCGGCGCTCATGAGAGTTCCGGCTCCATTTGTTGCCGCAGCGCGGCCAGCCCGCGATAGAGGCGAGACTTTACGGTTGAAATTGGTGTGCCTAGCACCGCGGCGATCTCTTCGAGCTGCAACTCTTCCTGGAAGCGGAGGAGCAGCACTTCGCGATAAACGGCGGCGATGTGGGCGAGTGCGCCCTGCATCTGGGTCTGCTGCTCGGCGTTTAGTATGGATTGCAACGCCGAGGCGCCGCGTTCGTCTGCGAGCTGCATGGGATGCTCCTGGTCCGCATCCGTCAAGGTGTCCAGGCT
>DATCOK010000686.1:0-4493 GCA_036564765.1 Candidatus Acidiferrum sp.
CTACTACCCGACGGGCGTGCATGCGCCGTTGCTATCGTTCACGGTTGCGCTGCTGATCAGCACGTGGAGCATACTTTCGATTGGATTCCTGATTGCGAGCGTGGTGCCCACGGCGCGTTTTGCGCAGCCGATCGGCGCGATTATTTTTTACCCAATGTTTGCGGTGTCGGGGTTGTTTGTGCCGACTGAGTGGATGCCGCCCGCACTGCAGGCGCTGGCGAGAATCCTCCCGCTGACATATGCGGTGCATTTACTGGCGGGAATCTGGAATGGGGAGCCGTGGTCAGCGCACGTGGGAGATGTGTTGGCGCTGGTGGTGGGGTTTGTCATTTGCACGGCGATTTCGTCGAAGGTATTTCGGTGGGAGTAGATGGTCTGCAGAACGTGCAGTTGCCGCGAGCGGCGGAGTTTTTGTCACGACGTAAGCACAAACAGCTGCGCGGAGTCGAGTTTTAGTTGAGATAAGAAGTCCCCACCCAACAAGACCCCGGGGTGGGGAACAGAATGCCGATCGATCCTTTCGGCGTTTTGTGGGAGGTTTTCTGGTTGGTTTGTGTTGCGAGTGGGGTTAGGCGTAGGATTTTGGGGATAACAGAATTCTCATACCTCTCGCGATAGAGGCAGAGAAACCATCGAGCGAGGCTCGAAAAGGTGCGTGGAGAAAACGATGCTACGAATCAATGATGAAGCGCCTAATTTCACTGCGGAGACTTCGCAGGGGAAAATTAACTTTCACGAGTGGATTGGGAATGGCTGGGCCATTTTGTTTTCCCATCCCAAGGATTTCACGCCGGTGTGTACCACGGAGTTGGGTTACATGGCGGGGTTGCAGCCGGAGTTTGAAAAACGTAACACCAAGATCATGGGGCTCAGCGTGGATCCGGTGAGCAATCACAGCAAGTGGGCGAAGGACATCGAAGAGACGCAAGGCCATGCGGTGAATTATCCGATGATCGGCGATCCGGAGTTGAAGGTGGCGAAGCTTTACAACATGCTGCCAGCGGAGGCCGGCGATTCATGCGAAGGACGCACGGCTGCGGACAATGCGGCGGTGCGCACGGTGTTCATCGTGGGACCGGACAAAAAGATCAAGCTGATGCTGAGCTACCCGATGACGACCGGACGTAACTTTGATGAAGTGCTGCGCGTGCTGGACTCGATACAGTTGACCGCGAAGCACAAGGTAGCCACGCCGGTAAACTGGAAGCCGGGCGACGATGTGATTATCCTGACCTCGGTATCGGACGACGAAGCTAAGCAGAAATATCCCGGCGGATGGAAAGCGCCCAAGCCATATTTGCGCATCGTTCCGCAACCCAAGTAATTGCGTCGCGCGCAGGATTCGAGGGTGTGGCGTGATCTTTAAACAGTTCTACCTGGGGTGCCTGGCGCACGCGTCGTATTTAATTGGAGACGAAGCGTCGGGCACTGCCGCGGTGGTGGACCCGCAACGGGACATCGAACAGTACGTTGCTTTCGCGGCGGAACATAAACTCACAATCAAACACGTTTTTCTGACGCATCTGCACGCGGACTTCGTGGCCGGGCATCTGGAGCTGCGCGATCGCATGGGCGCGACGATTTATCTGGGCGCGGCGGCCAAGGCGGGTTACGCGTTCACGCCGTTGCGCGATGGCGACGTTGTGGAGTTCGGGCGGGTGCGGCTCAAGATTCTGGAGACACCGGGGCACACGCCGGAGTCGATTTCCATTGTGATTTTCGATCTGAACGCGAGCGAAACGCGACCGCATGCGGTGCTCACCGGCGACACGTTATTTATCGGCGACGTGGGGCGGCCGGATTTGCGAGCGGCCCTGGGATGGTCGGCGCAACAGCTGGGCAGTTTGCTGTTCGATTCGCTGCATGACAAATTGTTGAAGCTGCCGGATGAGAGTCTGGTCTATCCCGCGCATGGGGCGGGGTCGTTGTGCGGCAAGGCCCTGAGCAAAGAGACATTTTCTACCTTAGGCGAACAGCGGCGCCTGAATTACGCGTTGCAGCCGATGAGTAAAGAAGAGTTTATCCAGGTGGTGACCGCGGATCAGCCGGACGCACCGGCGTATTTTAATTACGACGCGGTGCTGAACAGCGAGGAGCGGCCGACCCTGGACGAGGCGCTGGCGCGGGAGATGAATCCGCTGACGCTGGAGCAAGTGCTAGAGTTGCAGACGCAAGGCGCGCAGATTCTGGACACGCGCGACGCGGATGAATTTGGGGCGGCGCACCTGGCAGGCAGCATCAATATTGGACTCGGCGGGCAGTACGCTACGTGGGTGGGCACGGTGCTGGATCGCGCGCATCCGATCGTGATTATCGCGGACCCAGGGCGCGAGAAAGAAGCGGCGGTGCGGTTGGGGCGCATTGGATTCGATCACGTGGCGGGATATTTGCAGAATGGCTTGCAGAGTCTGCAGGCGCGGCCGGACAAGGTGGATTTCACGGAGCGGTTGAGCGCGCCGTATGCGGCGGAACTATTGATGGGAAAGAAGCCGCCGCTGGCGGTGGATGTGCGCAGCGCGAGCGAACATGATCAGAAGTATATTGATGGCAGCGTGAGCATGCCGCTGAATCACCTGAAGGACAATCTGGGGAAGTTGCCGAAAGACCGGCCGCTGCTGGTGCACTGCGCGGGCGGCTACCGGTCGTCGATTGCGGCGAGTATGTTGAAGAGCGGCGGATTCGAACACGTCAGCGAAATCGCCGGCGGGATGAGTGCGTGGGAAGCGGCGAAATTGCCGGTGCGCGGCGCGGCCGCCTAAACTCCAATACTAGTCAGAGCGCATTGATAGATTTTGCAATGGCGGAGGCCCAGGCGGAGTGGAAAGTGCGGTTTCCTGATTCGCCACGTTGCACCACGTTTGACGAAGAACTAGCCGTCCAAGCAGTACTCTGCATTAGGTTCGACGGAGGAATGCAAGACGCAACCAAGGATACTGCTTTCTGGTGTGCAAGATTGAACAAGCTATTCTCGGAGATTTGTCTATAGTTCTATCTTTGATGTTCCCTCTCGGACATTCCCTCGCGGTGTTTACGTTGTGCTGATCCCCCTCCCAGAAAAGAGCTACCGTCGTGTCGTCTTTCAACGAACGAAGAATCAATCCTCGCTTTCGACTGCGTGTACCGCTGGTCTTTTGCCCGGTGAACACGCCGCCCGAATGGGGAATACAGGCGAAGTCCGTCAACATTTCGGCGCGAGGCGTTTTCTTTCAGACCGACCGTCCGGTCACAGTGGGGCTGCCGGTTCGCGTGTTGATAAATATGCCGAAGCGACTGAGTCACCGAGGCGCGGCGACGCGCTACATATTCACCGGGCGCGTCAGCCACGTAAAAGGCAAAGACCA
Source organism: Candidatus Acidiferrum sp. (assembly GCA_036564765.1). Classification (GTDB taxonomy): domain Bacteria; phylum Acidobacteriota; class Terriglobia; order Acidiferrales; family UBA7541; genus Acidiferrum. The sequence goes on from DATCOK010000686.1 coordinate 3,342, forward strand.
CGCGCCGGGCAGTGAGGGAGTCGGCGTGGAGTTTTTCTATCGCGAGGCCATCACCGAGGCGATCTCCGATGGCATGCGCGGCCTGGCCAACCTGCTGCCAACCTTGCGGCCTAGAAGCGATAGCACCAGTCCGCGGAGCAACGCAGCCGTTAATCCGAGATTCCTGTAGGCGGCTGTCGATGGCAACGGTTTCGATCGGTCATTGAAAAAGTTATAGTTTCTTTGCGCCGAGGCGGGTCAACACAAAACAGCGCAGAGTCGGAAGGCCAGATGGCACGTTCCGCTTGATTGACAGTGCCATGAGTCCTGCCTAGAATCCGTGCTAATTCGAGCCTTTCGCTAAACAGTGAAGGATCACTATGAAAAGTCGCTGGGCGATTAGCGTCTTAGTTTGTTCGGTGGTGTGCACCGGCGCGTTTGCGCAACATCCGCATGGTGTCAGTGAGGCAAAGGCTGCGGTGCTGCTGGAGGGCATGGGCTCCCTTCACCATCCCATCTCGACGAATAGCGAGGAGGCGCAGAAGTTTTTCGACCAGGGCCTAACGTTGATTTATGGTTTCAACCATGAGGAGGCGGTGCGGTCGTTCGAACGTGCGGCGCAACTGGATCCCCAAGCGTGCATGCCGGCGTGGGGCGTGGCGCTGGCGCTGGGGCCGAACTACAACCTGGATGTCGATCCGGAACGGGAGAAGGGCGCGTATGAAGCGGTGCAGAAGGCACAGTCACTGGCGGCGTCCTGCACGAAGAGTGAGCGCGATTATATCGAGGCGTTGGCGAAACGCTATTCGGCACAGGACAAACCGGACTTGAAAAAGTTGGCGAAGGATTACGCGGAAGCCATGGGTGAGCTGGCAAAGCGTTATCCGGACGATCCGGACGCAGCGACGATTTACGCGGAAAGCCTAATGGACCTGAATCCGTGGGGCTTGTGGAAGTTGGACGGGGCCCCGGCGGAAGGCACGCTGACGATCGTTTCCGTGTTGGAAGGCGTGTTGGCGCGTTATCCGGAGCACGTTGGCGCGAACCATTATTACGTGCACGCGGTGGAAGCATCGCCGCACGCGGCTTGGGCGCTCCCGAGTGCGAAACGTCTGACGGTGCTGGTTCCGAGTGGCGGGCATCTGGTACACATGCCGTCGCACATTTATGCAC
>DATCOK010000687.1:0-1914 GCA_036564765.1 Candidatus Acidiferrum sp.
CGACAGCGGGTCGTCGATCGGGGGGGCGATTGCGCCGTTTCTGGTGTTGGGAATTTACACGCGGTGGGGATGGCGGCCGGCGTTCATCGTGCCGGGGCTGCTGGGGTTCTTGTGGTTGCTTCTGTGGCGATGGCTTTATTATTCGCCGGAAACGCATCCTTTCATTTCCTTAAAAGAGCGGGAGATGCTCTTGAACGACCGGCCGGTAATCGACGAACACCCTAAGTTCCGGCTGCGCTGGAGCGAACTGCTGAAGATTCCGCAAACGTGGGGAGTGATTGTTGCGCGCACATTTACCGATCCGGTTTGGTTTTTCATCACGGATTGGTTTCCGATTTATCTGATCGCGAAAGGATTCGATCTACGCGGAAGCCTGATTGCGGTGTGGGTGCCGTTTATTGCGGCGGATTTGGGGAACTTCGCGGGCGGCGCGGCTACCGGATATCTGGTGAAGCGCGGGTGGTCAGTGGGCTGGGCGCGGAAGGCGGTGGTGGTGGCGGGCGGGTGCGGGATGCTGCTGCTGATACCTACAATTTTCTCTTCGAATCTTTATGTGATCACCACGCTGTTCGCACTATCGACTTTTTTCTATGCGAGTTTCAGCACCATTGCGCACGTGCTACCGACGGATATGTTTCCGAATCACCTGGTGGCGAGTGTGAGCGGACTGGGCGGGACAGGTTCGGGGTTGGGAACAATCGCGGCGTTTTTGCTGGTGGGAAGGCTAGCTGATGCGCATGCTGCCGCAGCGACGCATTCGTTCGATCCGATTCTTATTGCGGCGGGAGTGATTCCGTTTGTGGGCATGCTGCTGGTGTTGGTGCTGGTTCGAAATAACAGTGCAACCGAGCGAGGATTGGCGCGGCCGATTTAGGTGTCGTTGCTGTGGATGGTTTGTTGTTCCTGCTAGTTGGCTTCGGCGAGGAATTTTGGATCGAGCAGGGAACCGGATGCGGCGTCGAGATAAACGGTGGTGTTCGCGTGATTCTGAAGAATGGATGCGGGAGCGAGGTTGCTGACCGTTCCGGAGAAACAATTTCTGACGGCCTGAGCTTTGCGGGCGTCGGGGACGATGCAGAGAACTTCTTTCGCTTTTAGAATTTGCTGAATAGTCATGGAAATAGCTTGCTTGGGAACGTCGTTGAATGTTGGGAACCAGCCTTCGTTGAGTTGCTGGCGGCGGCAGGCGTCATCGAGCGTGACGATGGCGTAGCATTCCTGCGTGTCGAAATCGGCGGGAGGATCGTTGAACGCGAGATGACCGTTTTCGCCGACGCCGACGAAGGCGACATCGATAGGGGAGAGTTGCAATTTGTCGCCAATTCTTTTCATCAGTTTGGCGGGGTCTTTGGTGCCGCTCAAAAGATGATATTGGCCCACCCCGACTTTATCGATGAGCCGCTCGCGCAGATATTTGCAGAAGCTAGCGGGATGCGTTTCCGGAAGGCCGACGTATTCGTCGAGATGAAACATTTCCACACGGCGCCAGTCGATGCCGGGCGTGGCGGTGAGCGCTTCGAGAAATTCGAATTGCGAGGCGCCGGTGGCGGCGATAATGCGAGCTTTACCGCGTGCCGCGATGGCTTCGCGAATAATGGTGGCCGCACGATTCGCAGCAGCGGAGGCCAGCGCTTGTTTGTCGGGGAATTTCTTAAACTGCACGTTGCACCTTTTCGCACGAGGATGATTCCTGAACCAAAACGAATATCTTACGTGATTCGCGGCGAATTGAGGCCGGCAAGGCGCGGAAATTCAGCGCGGCCGGCGAGGCTGGAGATGACGAGCACACATGACCAGTAAACCTTTGCGGCTGCAAAAATATTCCGTCGGCGTGGGAGACCGCTTTGCGCTGCAAGCACGGGCGCAGCTGCAGGCGTGCATTTTGGCGGCGGAAGCGGGGCTGGAAATTGTTCC
>DATCOK010000688.1:0-2699 GCA_036564765.1 Candidatus Acidiferrum sp.
CGCCACGGTGGTGCTGGACCGCGGCGCGAAAGACGGTATCAAGAAAAATATGGGCGTGATTACGCCCGAAGGCGTGGTCGGCAAAGTGGTGGAGGTCTATGAGGACGTTTCCGAAGTGCTGTTGCTCACGGATAAGGACAGCGGCGTGGGAGCGATGCTCGGTAATTCGCGGATTCAAAGTCCCGTCGGTGGGACGGGCGAGCCGCTGCTGGCGATGAAGTACGTGCCCAATGATGATGCGGTGAATCTCGGCGAGCGCGTGGTGACCAGCGGCATGGACAAGATTTTTCCACGCGATCTGCCCATCGGAACGATTACGGAAATTAGGGATGGCAATCCGTTCAAAAGTATTCGCGTTCACCCATCCGCGAATTTATCACGCCTGGAAGAAGTAATCGTGCTGCTCACGCTGCAGCCGCTGCAACTAAAGCCGGAAACGCCGACGGACAAGCCCGGTGCGGCTGCCAATGCAGTCGGTGTGAAGAGCGCGCAACCTCAGGCCGGTGTCGGCACGACGCCAAACGCCGCGGCTCCGGCGGCCAAGCAACCCCCGGCCGGCACGCCCCAATCGAATGGGCCCACATCTGCCAATGCGGAGCCGGTGCGGCCATGATGAACGACACGTTCGACATTCGCAGCAGCATGGAATCGCACATTGAAGTGCACAAGTTTCGCGGCGGAGCGATTCTGGTGGCGACGGCGCTGGCGCTCATTTTTCAAGCGTTCGTACCGGTTTATTTCCCGAAAGCCTCACTGCTCGACTTGCCGCTGCTGATCACCATCTATTTCGGGCTGAGCCGAAGGAATCCATCCACCGGCCTGCTTCTCGGCATGTTGATCGGGCTGTTACAGGACAGTCTCAGCGGACCGACGGTGCCGCTCGGACTGTACGGAATCGCCAAAACGATTATCGGCTATGTGGCTTCGTCGATTGGCGCGCGCCTGGATACCGAACATCCCGCGGCACGCTTCGCGCTGACCATCGTGTTCTTCGCGCTGCATCAAGGCATCGTGCTGCTGACCCGCCGCATCCTCCTGGCGCAATCCAGCACATGGTTCAACATGCACCTGGCGGTGGCCGCGCTGGTCAATGGCATCGTCGCCGTCTTTCTCTTTATGTTGCTCGACCGCCTACGCAAATCCTAAATTCAACACGATGCGCAGGAACGCCGCGTAGACCACAGCTTTTCGCGAGGCCTTACGAACCGGCGGTGCGCAGATATTCGAGGGCTGCCAGCTCTTTCCACTCGCCAGCCGCCATCTCCTGAAGCGCCCAATGATAGTCGTCGTTGTTCTTGCGGGTGACGACTACACGCATGTCCGCCATTTTTCCTTCAAAATCCTGGGCGCGAAAACGGATTTTTGTGCTGACACCTTCCACCTGCACTGGGCCTTCCGTAATGCTGTTCTCCGCGTCCATGTACCACATCGCGAGAGTTTTGCTGGTGGGATTCCAGAAAAAATTACCGTCGTAGGTGTGCGCGGCGCCCTTGTCGAAGACAAAGTGAGTGTTGAAGCGAATGTAGGCGTTGTTGTCGGCCCACTGGTAGCGCGTTTCGATACTCTTCATGCCGGGGCCGAGTTTCGAGGCGTCCGCGGTCCATACGCCGCCAACCAGCCAGCTCAGAGCGCTGATCGGTTTGACGCCCTCGACGGGCTTGGCCGCTGAAGCGGCAGCAGCAGTTTGCGTCGCAGCTGCCGATTTAGAGACCTCCGGCGACCGGTCTTTCTCCTGCCCCCAACCGAAAGCCGCCGTTAAAAACATCGCGATACCAAGAACCGCACGCGTCATTGTTGTTGCTCCTTTGATTTGTTTTGTGTTTCCGATGGAAACTCTCCGCTTTCGCTGGCACCTGCGGTCTTGCTCGCGCCGTCGCGTAAGTCGGCGCGGGTCCGCTCGGCTTGCAGCAGCTCGAAGTAGGCGCGCAAATGCTGTACCGAAGCCTCGAAGGGCTCGATGGACTGGTGAGCGCGCGACTGCATGACACCGCCTTCCATGGTGGTCAAGACGAACTTGGAGAGCGAACGCAGGTCGGTGGAATCGGGCAGACGAGGCCGTGCGTCGGCGAGGCACTTTTCGATGGCGGCAGTCCAGCCGTCGAAATTGTCGGCGATGCGCCGGGTGATCCGCGATTGTTCTTCGGGAATTTCGAGGGCCAGCCTGCCGATGGGACAGCCGTAAGTACAGCCGGTCTTGAGCAGGTTCTGGCGATAAAAATTCAGTACTCCGAAGATACGCTCGATCGGATCCGGGATTTCAGCGAGGACGGGATTCATGACCACGGCGTCGAGCGATTGGATGTAGAGGTCCAGGACCGCCAAGAGCAGGTCTTCCTTGGTCTTGAAGAGAAAATAGAAGCTGCCCGGGTTGGCCTTGGCGCGCTCCAAGACCTCGCCAATAGATGTGGCGGCGTAGCCGCGCAGCCAGAAGAGGTAGAGCGCGGATTCAACGATGCGTTGGCGGGTTAGGGTCTTCGGAGGTGCCATAGCATACTTAGTTGAACGTTCAACTAATCTTTAGACGACACTATCCATGATCAGGTAGCGCATGTCAATTTATTTTTCGGGAAGGCTCGGGTCGAGGTCACCGCAAGGAAAAACAGCCTCATCCGGTTCGCGGATTAGGCTGCTGGGTAGGGCTTCTAGCGGCTTGAAATTACGGCTGGTTAGGCGCCGGATTGTTCTTGGGAGCAGCAGAC
>DATCOK010000689.1:0-2131 GCA_036564765.1 Candidatus Acidiferrum sp.
GCGCTGGCGCCGCGATCGCGGTGAGCTTCGCCGCCATCAAAAATCTTCTGGTGCGCGTCGGCCATGACCCCGATTTTTTCGCCCTTGCTGCGAATCTGGCTGTCGAGCGCATATTCGATACCGCCGAGACCTTTTTCATCCACATCGACGAAGCCAATGACGTGGGAAGCCAGATCACCCTTGGGATAAAAACGTTTGTTTTCCGGTTGGGTGTAGACGCCGGCGAGACTGAGTTGCTTGATGGCTTCGGCTTTTTCGTCGCTGAGCTTGCGCTCGATCCATACAAAATTCTGCGAAGAGCTGAGACGGGCTTCCATCACGTCGATGGGGACGTTGAGTTCGCGAGAGAGCAGTTGCGCGGCGAGGGCCTTGTCTTTCAGCTCGCTGGGAACAGCGAAGGCGGACTGCACCTTGACGCTCATGGCCAGGGCTTGATTGTTGCGGTCGTAGATGGCGCCGCGCTTGGGAGAGATTTCAATGACGCGCTGCTGCTGATGTTGCGCACGCAGGAGGTAATCGCCGTGACGGTAGAGCTGCAGGTAGCCGAGGCGGGCGAAGATTGCGGCAACCCAAAATAGCGCCACGCCGGCGACGATTAGCAAACGGACGTGGGCTCGAGTTTGTTGCATCGGTTGGTTACGCCGGGGCGCGCTCCGGAAAATTGTTTGCGATGTTCATAAGGTCAGGTGCGTAAGTATCGGGTTAAGTTGTGCTGCGAAAATTCTCTGGATTCGGACGGCGAAGGAGCCGCCGGGTTGCGTGAATGCGAGCGCCCGAATCCGCATGTGGCAATTACTGCGCGGTATTTACGCGAAGGAGTTGCGCGTCGGTAACTTCGGGGCTGGCGGCGGGCTGAAATTCGCGGACCTGGGTGGGCAGTGTTTCACCGAGGCCCAATTGATGGCGGGCGATCATGTCGATGCGCTTGGGATTGCTGAGGCCAGCGATTTCCAGCTTCAGCGAAGAGTTTTGCGCGGCGGCTTCGACGCGCTCGGCGCGCACGGCCTCGAGCTGGAAGCTGAGGTCAATGCATTTGAAGTGCTGGTAGATGTAGAGCAGGAAGAACGCCGCGATAACTGTTCCCAAGCCGAGAGTGCGATAAAGATTGCGCATCTTTACCGGCTCTTGGTGGCGAACCAGGCGAGTGTTATCCAGCCGCTTGATGGTGTGAAATTCCGTAGCCCGGTTCTTTTTCTTGCGCGTCATGACTGTACCTTTACAGGCGCCTATGCGGCTGCCGCTTTCTCTGCACACCGCAGTTTCGCGCTTCGCGACCGCGGATTATTCGCCTGCTCTGCTTCGCCAGGCTGAATCACATGACGAGTAAGCACGCGGAGCGTCCCTTGACGCTCAGCTTCCTGAAAAGCGTGCTTGACGATCCGATCTTCGCGCGAGTGGTAACTCAACACCACCCAGCGTCCTCCCGGAATTATTGTGGCGGGGGTCCGAGAAAGAAACTGCCCGAGTTCCTCCATCTCTCGATTCACCGCGATCCGCAGCGCCAGAAACGTTTTTGTTGCGGGATGCAGTCTCTGCCTTCCCCATTGCTTTCGGGCCCCTGCCACAGTCGTTGCCAAGTGCGCGGTGTCCCGTAGGGGTCGCGCTCGTACGATCGCCTTGGCGATTCTTCTGGAATCGTGCTCATCGGCTTCGCGATAGAGCAGGTCGGCAATCTCTTTTTCCGACCAGCGATTCACAATTTCGTCTGCCGTCAAATCCGTTGCGGCATCCATGCGCATGTCCAGCGGGCCCGCTTCGCGAAACGAAAACCCGCGCGCGGCTTGATCAAGCTGCATCGAGGACACTCCCAAGTCGGCCAAGACCCCGTCCACCCTGGGAATCCCCAACTCTTGCGCGACCTCCGCAATCCTCGAGAACGGCGACTTCACCAGGGTCACGCGATCCGTCCACGGCTTCAAATTCTCGCGGGCCAGCTCTAAGGCCCGTTCGTCCTGGTCCAGGCTGATCAATCTGCCGGACGTCAATCTTTGCGCGATGGCCGCCGAGTGGCCCCCGGCTCCCAGCGTGGCGTCTACGTAGATACCGTCTGGTTTTATGTGAAGCCATTGCAAAACCTCTTCCAGTAACACCGGCGTGTGGGACTCGAATCTGTTCACGCGCCGCTCATCAC
>DATCOK010000690.1:0-2126 GCA_036564765.1 Candidatus Acidiferrum sp.
GCCATCTCTCCTATCCGGTGCTCGCCTATTTCCGCTCGCAACACGACAATCAATCCTGGATCGCTGCGCTGGCTGCCATTCTGGACACCTGCGCCCTGGTCAAAACCGGCATCGAAGGCGCCTGCGAACGCCAAGCCGATCTCACCTTCGCCATTGCGCGGCATGCCGTCGTCGACCTGTCGCAGGTTTTCGGCACCACGCCCCATGGCCTCGTCGAAGATCGCTTGACCCCCGCCGACCTGCGGCAGATTCGCGACACTTTGGCTGCCCACGGCACCAAGTTGCACGACAGCGAAGAAGCCGACCGCCAGCTTTTCGCTTTGCGCAAATTGTACGAGCCGTTTATTCATGCCCTGGCCGTGCACCTGAGCCTCACTCTGCCTCCCTGGGTGCCTAAGAAGAAAAGCAAAGACAATTGGCAGACCACCGCCTGGTCCAAAGAAACCGACGTGGCCCACAAAAAAGAAGTCACCACCGTTTTAGGCGATGAACATTTTTGAGTCCGGCAATTTGCAAAGTTAGATCACAAAATAATTGGGAGGCGTGATCAGTGAGAGCCATTCGCGTAGCGCAATTCGGCGGTCCCGAAGTTTTGAAACTCGAAGAAGTCCCCACTCCCACTCCCGAGGCCGGCCAGGTGCTCGTGCACGTCCGAGCTGCCGGTGTGAATCCCTATGACACCTACATGCGCGCCGGAACCTACGCGGTTAAGCCACCGCTGCCCTACACTCCCGGCTCCGATGCCGCCGGTGTCGTCGATTCCGTGGGCGCGAAGGTAACCAAGGTCAAAGCCGGCGACCGCGTGTACACCGCCAAGACCATCAGCGGAGCCTACGCGGAATACGCGCTCGCTCTCGAAGAACAAGTCCAGCCACTCCCCGAAGGGGTCGAATTCGCGCAAGGCGCCGGCGTCTGGGTTCCTTACGGCACTGCGTATCACGCGCTCTATCATTCCGCGCGGGCTCGCGCCGGTGAATCCATGCTCGTCCATGGCGCTAGCGGCGGCGTGGGCACTGCCGCGCTGCAACTTGGCCGCGCCATGGGCCTTACCATTTACGGCACTGCCGGCACCGACGCCGGCATAGAGTTGATCCAACGCGAAGGCGTTCACCACGCCTTCAACCACACCAAAGCCGGCTACGAAGACGAAATCCTTAAGGCCACCGGCGGCCAGGGCGTCGACATCATTCTCGAAATGCTCGCCAACGTGAACCTCCCCAAAGATCTGAAACTTCTCGCTAAAAACGGCCGCGTCATCGTCATCGGTAATCGCGGCGAAGTTACCATCAACCCCCGTGAACTCATGAGCCGCCGCGCCTCCATCCGCGCCTTCACCCTCTGGGCCCTTACCGAACAGGAAACCAAAGAAGTTCACGCCGGCCTCGGCGCCGGTCTAACCAACGGCACCCTGCACCCTGTAGTAGGCAAGGAAATCCCCTTAGCCGAAGCCGCCCGCGCTCACAAAGAAGTCCTCGAGCCCGGTGCCTCCGGCAAAATCGTACTGATCCCCTAACCACGCCACCCAAAACCCCGTAACTCATTACACCCAAAAAAGCGGGTGCCCCACACGACGATTTTTCGTGGGGGGCCTTTGGTAATAATCGTAGATTGTGTAATTTTCCAGCGGGGCGTCGCGCAGCGTGACGGAAACTGAAGATAAATCTCGACGAGAAAGAAACTAAAATTTAAGCAAAAAAGAGGCGCCCGGAAACTCACAAGCGCCTCCACTACTGCTAATTCGTCAGATACCTCAGGGATCACCTCCTTCTCGGCAAGTGCGCCGATACGAAGCTAAAACTTTTCTACCACTCCGCTCCCAACCTGTCTACAGCGAAAACTCTTCCTACGCTCAATCCGTCAGGCCGCCGCCGCAATCCTACGCACCAGATCGTCCTGCTCCCTTTTATTCTCCGCGCCGATGGTAAACGCATCCAGCAATCCCAACGACAACGCATACTTCAACGCCTCGTCCTGCCGCCCCCGCAAATCTCCCTGCCCCAGAATCTTCATCCCCACAATCCCTTTGCCCGCCGCTTTCATCTCCCGCAACACGCTCACCACCGTCTCCGGCTCCGCATCCATGTGTGTCCCGATCGGATTGATGCGCACCAGGTCAACCTCTACCC
>DATCOK010000691.1:0-5167 GCA_036564765.1 Candidatus Acidiferrum sp.
GCCTAGCCGCCATCCGCCTCTTCCAAAACCAATTCGATTTGGATCGGGTGATCTACAAGCTGCGAGCCGTAGAACTCACTTAATTCCCAACAGGGATCACATGAGGATCGATCTTATGGAGAGGTGCATCGCTAGTGTTGAACGTCTGAATCGAATACACGTAATCTTTGTCGTAGTGTGGGTGGGGCCCTGGTGACCCATTGCCTTTCACTGTTTCATTATTCGCCGTCTGCGGAGGAGATCCGGCGGATTTCAACGTCTCGTGATTCGATTCGAACAATTTGCCGGGGTTGTTCTTAGGCTGGAAGTCCACCGTGAAAGAACCAACTTCGGTGACCCCATCGGCCACCTTCCAAATGACTAGATCCTTAGGGCACACGAGGATTACTTCGTCTTCGGGATGCTTCAGAACTTGGTCACTGGCATCGATTTCGATAAATATAGTGACCGGAGTGCTGGAACATTTCGCATGCCCGGCGTGAGCCACGAACGGGTGGGGCTTTCGTAGCTCTGGAGGCGTGTTGTCGCACCCGGCTAAGACAAAAGAAAGCACTGAAGCCGCAAATGACACACCCAGGATCACAGTTCGTTTTCCTTCAGTCATGACGCGTTTCCTTTCTTGACTTGCGTAGCTGTAACCGTGGCCCGAAATCGTGGATCGTCCTGCAACACCGCAAAGTTTGGGGTATCCCTCACCGAAGCTGGCGAGTAGCCAGCCGCAATCGCCAATTCCAACTTATCCAGTGCTTTTTTCCGCTCGCCGTCCTGCACTTCCACAATCGCGGCGTAATACAAAACCTCCGGATCCCGCGGCGCCAATTTCTCCGCCTCCGCAATCTCCGTCTGCGCCTTCTGCTTCTCCCCCAGCATCGCGTGATACTCCGCCAGGTAACTCAACATGTGCGCGTCCCGCGGATTAATCTTCCGCTGCTCTTCACCCAAGTCCAGCGCCTTCCGGTACGCTCCCGCCGCGCGCTCCCGCATTCCCGGCGCCCAGTAATACGCGTCGCCCAGATTCCCCCATATTTCATAATTTCCGGCGTCCAGCGCTGCCGCTTTTTCAAACATGCGCGCCGCATCCGCATATCGCTTCAATTGAAAGTAAGCCATTGCCAGATTTGAGGTCGGCGCACCCGTTGCCCGGATCTGCAGCGACTTTTCCAGCGGCTCAATAGCCGCCGCATACCGCCCTTGCTGAATCCGCGTGATCCCCAGATTCGAATAACCCGTGAAACTATCCGGCACCAGCGAAATCACCTGCGCATACATCTTCGCCGCCTCGTCCCATTTCCCGTTCCGCAAATAAAATGTCCCCAGCCGGTTGTAGCCCGCCCAATAATCCGGCCGCAACGCAATCACCGCCTTGTACGATTGCTCCGCCTCCGGCAAGCGATTCAAACTCTCATACGCTTTCGCCAATCCCGTTTGCGCCGTATCCGGCGGCGCCTCGGTCTTCGAAACTTTTTGATACTCGCCGATCGCCGCCTCATATTTCCCGGTTCCCTGGTACACCTGGCCGAGACACGTGTGCGCCTGTGCCAGTCCGCCGTCTTTCTCGATTGCCGTCTGGCAATTCTTCGTCGCCTCACTCACCAGTTGCTTGTCGTGCGCCAATTCGAATTTCTGCCAGTACGCTTCGCCCAATCCCGCATACGCCGCCGCAAACTCCTTATCCTTCTCGAGCGCTCGCCGAAACACACTGATGGCGTTCTCCACATTTTCTTCCTTGTCGTAATCCCGCAAGTAACCCACGCCCTGCAGATAAAAGTCATACGCTGCCGGCTCCGTGGTCCCGTGCGCCGCCAGTGTCTGCTTCTCCTGAGGCTCCAGTTCCAGCTTCAACAACTCCGTCACCCGCGCCGACACCTGGTCCTGCAACCCAAAAGGGTCCGCGGCCGCGGCCGTGACCGTTCCACCGCGCAACTGCTGGTGCGACCGCGCATCCACCAGCGAATAATTCACCCGCACCTGCCCAGCCGCTCTTTGAATATTGAGCATCAATCCATAGTTCACGCCGAATTCCTGTCGCGCGGCGTCCAGTGTCTGCACGTGATGCGCCCGCATCTCGCTCGCCGGTATCACCGCCAGCGGATGCCGCTCCGACAACTCCGTCAAGTTCGAAGTCAGCGTTTCGACCAACCCGCTGTCAAACGCCCCGTCCCCCGCCGGCGTCCCCGCGTCCGGAGAAAGCACCGCCACCTGTGTCCGTTCCGTCGCGGAAACCGTCGGAGGATCCACAATTCGGTTCCCGCCCGATGAATTCCTCGCCAGCCACGCCGCGGTAATCACCGTCACCGTCACTGCACCGATTACCACCGCTCTTCGCGTCGACGTCCACCTCTGCGCAGCCGCCGGCACTGGCTCAATGCCGCGCGCCGTCGAAGGCTCCAACGCCTCTAGCGCCGCGCGAACTTCCCCCGCCCGTTGATAACGCCGTCCCGGCTCCTTCTCCAGGCACCGACGAATCACCGCGACCAATCCGGGCTCCAGACTCTCCCCTAGCGGCGGCAACGGATCATTGATAATTCCGGTGCACAGCCGGTATAGATTGTCTCCACTGAATGGCCTTCTTCCGGAAGCCATCTCGTACAGCACAACTCCCAACGTCCAGATGTCGCTCCGCTCTGTCGCATCGTTGCCCTCCAACTGCTCCGGCGACATGTACGGTATCGTCCCCGCCAGCCCCACCGTCGTCGCGGTCGCCGCTTGCAGTGATTTGCGATTCACGTCATTCGGATCCGTGCGCTTTGCCAGCCCAAAATCCAGAATCTTCGCATCACCGTCCGGCGTGATCACGACATTCATCGGCTTCAGATCCCGATGGATCACGCCGCGCGCGTGTGCATGCTCCAGTGCTCCCGCAATCTGCTTCCCGTAACGCACCACGCTCGCAGCCGGCATCCCGCCTTCGCGAATCGATTCCGACAGCGGCCGCCCTTCCACAAATTCCATAGCGATAAACAACTCGCCTTGTTCCTCGGACACTTCGTAAATCGTGCAGATGTTCGGATGATTCAGCACCGAGGCGATGCGTGCTTCTTCGCGAAAGCGCTGCATCTGCTTGGGGTCGTGCACAATTTGGGGAGGGAGAAACTTCAGCGCCACGGTGCGCCCCAGCGTGGTGTCTTCCGCGCGATACACCACACCCATGCCGCCGCTGCCTAAAGGTTCCAGTAGACGGTAATGCGACACCAAGGGGCTCGGCACAGGCACCACCAGGGAGGGCGACGCGGCCTCAGACCCGCGTCGGCAAATCTTGAAAAACGCTGCGCGCATCTTAGGCCCCTGTTAACCCGCAAGTCAACGCGCGAACAGCGACCAACAGCGAATAGCAAGGGGGCCCGCCAAGCTTCCAGTTGAAAATCATTTGCAATTGATACCGGACTAAATTAGTCTCTTTAAATTACTTGCAAACCGTTTGCAAAAAGGTTGCATGCCCGCACGCTCGCTGCTGTACCTCGCGCTAACTCTCGCCTTTACTCTAATGCTCTCCCCCGCCCGCGCTCAGGAAAACCCCTATATCGTCGCTTACGATCACTATCTCGAAGAGCCCGGCAATCTCGAAATCGAATACTTCTCCGCCTTCGCCACCCAGCGCGGCGGAAATCCCTACCACGCCTTCTGGATGGAGCTCGAATACGGGGCCACCGCCTGGTGGACCACCGAACTCTACCTCGACGGGCAAACCACGTTTAACGACAGCACTCTCTTCACCGGATTTCGCTTCGAAAATCGCTTCCGCCCGCTCCAGCGCGAACACTTCATCAACCCTGTCCTCTACGTCGAATACGAGCACATCAGCGGCGCCGACAAGATTCTCAAGGAAGTGGAAGGTCACGACACCGAAGCGGACACCCTCGACCCCAACGCTGTGGCAAGAAAACAACACAACCACGAAATGGAATTCAAGCTTTTGCTCTCCAGCACCTTTAAAGGCTGGAACTTCTTGGAAAATACTCTGGCCGCAAAAAACCTGTCCAACGAGCCGTGGGAATTTGGCTACGCGCTCGGAGCCAGCCGACCGCTAGCCCTCAAAGCCTCGCCCAAGCGCTGTTCATTTTGCCGCGAGAACTTTGTGGCCGGGGTGGAAATGTACGGCGGCCTCGGCGATCGCCACAGGTTTGGCCTCCACGAAACTTCCCACTACCTCGCGCCAGTCGCTGCCTGGAACATGCCCTCCGGATGGACCCTGCGCGTCTCCCCTGGCTTCGGGCTCAATGACAACAGCAGCCGCTTCGTTTTGCGTTGGGGCGTCTCGCGAGAAATTACCGGCTTTGGCTCCCTGGTCAGCAGTTGGTTCGGGCGGCATCCGTGATCGCCGCAACGAAAAATTGCCGCTCCGTAAGCGTCGCGCTCTTGCTCGTTATGTGCGTGTTGCTCGCAGGTATTTTCTCCGCTGGTCCCCAAGCCACACCGCCGCAGAAAGAACCGAAGTACAAATTTAAAGAAGACAGTTTGGTTTACGCCGAACTCGCCAAAGCCCCCGAAAAAGCTCGCATCAAGCGCAATCCAATGGCAACCGATCCCGATGCCATCGCTGCCGGAGGCAACCTCTTCGACCAGCACTGCGCCGAGTGCCACGGCGACGCCGCCGAAGGCTCCCGCAAAGGCCCCAGCCTGCTCAAAGAACCGGTCCAATCCGCCGCGCCCGGCACGCTTTTCTGGCTGATCACCAATGGCGTCGTCCGCCGCGGCATGCCCGTCTGGTCCAAACTCCCCGAACCACAACGCTGGCAACTGGTCACCTTCATCAAATCGCTGCATCAACCACAAGAAGCGCCAGCCGGACAGCTATCCGGTGCTCCAAAAAATCCGCAAAAATAATTTGAGTGAACAGCGGAAGAAGGGAACTACGCGCTAAGCCAGCGCCCCACCGGCTTCCACGATTCGGTGTGTTCGCAAATTACCCGCAGCGCCGCTGTCAACGGAATCGCCAGCAACAATCCCATCCCGCCCCAGATCCATCCCCAGAACAGCAGCGCAATGGTGATCGACAGCGCATTTAGCCGCACGCGTTTTCCCACCAGCGCCGGCGCCAGCAAATTGTTTGACAACATGTGTATCGCCATCAGCACTCCGGCAATCAGCGCGTACGATCCCACCGCTTTGAATTTTGCCAGCGCAATCACAAACGCCGGCAGCCACGCCAGCACCGCCCCGATATACG
>DATCOK010000692.1:0-2289 GCA_036564765.1 Candidatus Acidiferrum sp.
CGCGGATTTGTTGCGCCGAGCGACACGTTGAATATTGCGGGCGTGGGCATCGGCGGGATGGGCCGCGCGAATCTGATCAATCTGGCTAGCCAGAATATTGTGGCGTTGTGCGATGTGGACTGGGGCTACGCGGGAGCGGCGTTCGAGAGCTTGGACGCCGACATGCAGAAATTGCAGACGCGCATCGATTCGCCGGATCCGCAACCGGCCCCGGGTCAGCCTGCAGTGAATTTTAATCGCGATAATGCCAGAAAAAAGATCGCGGGCATGAAGCGGCTGAAGGAAGAGTACTGGCCGAAGGCCAAGCGGTATCAGGATTACCGCGAGATGCTGGAGAAGCAAAAAGATATTGATGCGGTGGTGATCGCCACGGCAGATCACATGCACGCGCCGATTGCACTGGCGGCCATGGATTTGAACAAGCACGTGTATGTGCAGAAACCTTTGACGTGGTCGATCGACGAGTCGCGGAAGCTGGCGAAGCGTTCGAAAGAGTTGAAAATCGCCACGCAGATGGGCAACCAAGGACATTCGCTGGATGATGCGCGGTTGACGGTGGAATACATCCGCGCCGGGGCCATCGGGGACGTGCGCGAGATTCATGTGTGGACCAACCGGCCGCTGGGTTTCTGGCCGCAAGGCGTGCCGCGGCCGGAAGCGTTTAAAGATCCGGCGCAGCCCCTCAAATGGAATGGAGCAGGCGTGACGGCGCGGGAGGCTAATGCGTTCGCCGGAAATTATCCGATTCCTGACACGCTTTCGTGGGATTTATTTCTGGGCGTGGGGCCGCGCGTGGAATATCACCCGATCTATCATCCGTTCAATTGGCGCGGATGGGTGGATTGGGGCGTCGGCGCGATCGGAGATATGGGCGCCCATTTGATCGATCATTCGATGTGGGCGCTGGATCTGGGATTTCCGACGAGCGTGGAAACGGTGTCGACGCCGTTCAATGGCGCGTCCTATCCCTTGGCGACGCAGACGTTTTATGAATTCCCGGCGCGCGGTGCCATGCCGGCGGTGCGGATGACGTGGTACGACGGCGGATTGTTGCCGCGGAAGCCGGAAGAGCTTGGCGAAGAAGAGTTGAACAAGGGCGGCGGGGTTTTATTGATTGGGAGCAAAGGCAAATTGATGCACGACACGTACGGCGCGCGGCCGCGGCTGTTGCCGCAGTCGTTGCACGAATCGTACGGGAAACCGCCGCAGAAATTGCCGCGCATTCCGGGCGAGGATCACGAAATGAACTGGGTGGACGCGGCTAAAGGGCGGGCGGAGGCGTCTTGTCCATTTGAATATGCGGCGCGGTTGACGGAAGTGATGCTGCTGGGGGTGGTGGCACTACGCGTGGGGAAAAAGATTGCGTATGACGGCGCGGCCATGAGGGTCACCAATGTTCTGCAAGCGAACGATTTTTTGCGGCGCGATTATCGCGCGGACTTCGGACGAAGCTGAGGCAACAGTTCAGAATTTAAGCGATGTGAGTGGGGGGAGTCGGATGAAAGAAAGAACGGAAGTGTTAGCCTGCAAAGTCACGGCGTTGCTTTTTTTGGCGGGGAGTTTTTCCTTGACAGGCGCGCAGGATGATACGAAGTGGAAGCCACATGACCGGAACCGGCCGGCCCCCGTGGCCGTGGACCCGGGCATGCCCGGCACAGAAAATGCGACTGGGCGCGCGCCGGAAGATGCCATCGTGCTTTTTGACGGAAAAGATTTGTCGAAGTGGGCGCACAAGGACGGAAGCGCGGCGAAATGGACAGTGGCGGACGGATATTTTCAGGTGATGCCGAAGACGGGAGACATTTTTACGCGGCAGGCGTTTGGCGACATGCAGTTGCACGTGGAGTTTGCGGAGCCGTCGCCGGCAGTGGGCGAAGACCAGGATCGCGGGAACAGCGGCGTGATCATCATGGGCTTGTACGAGGTGCAGGTGCTCGATTCGTACAAAAGCAAAACGTATCCGGACGGGCAAGCGGGCGCGGTGTATGGGCAATATCCGCCGCTGGTGAACGCCTCGAGGCCGCCGGGACAGTGGCAGACCTACGACATTATTTTTCACGCGCCGCGATTTGACGCCGGAGGAAAAGTGCTGCGAGCGGCGGACGTGACGGTGCTACACAACGGCGTGCTGGTACAGGACCACGTCGAAATTCACGGACCTACTGCCACCGGTGAACCGTACAAGGCGCACGCCGAGAAATTGCCGCTGGAATTACAGGATCACAATCACCCGGTGCGTTACCGAAACATCTGGGTGCGGGAACTTACAACCGCGGAGTGAACGTACTG
>DATCOK010000693.1:0-5131 GCA_036564765.1 Candidatus Acidiferrum sp.
GCGCTATGCGGCGCATGCACCGTGCACGTCGACGGGAAGGCTGCACGCTCGTGTGTCACTCCGGTTTCCAGTGTAAGCGGAAAGAAAATCACTACTATCGAAGGATTGTCTTCCGACGGCAGCCACCCGGTGCAGCAAGCCTGGATGGAAATCAACGTCCCGCAATGCGGATATTGCCAGCCGGGACAAATCATGTCCGCAGTCGCCCTGCTGGCCCAAAAGTCGTCGCCCAACGACGCCGAAATCGAAGACGCCATGAGCGGTAATATTTGCCGCTGCGGCACCTACCAGCGGATTCGCGCGGCAATCCATCGTGCGGCTTCCATGCAAGCGGGCAAAACCTAGCCTGTCACACGCCTCACCCGTGGTACCGATTGGCTAGCCGCCCGTTCTAGTGCTTCTCTGAAAATTTTGCTATGCTTCGCTGAGTACGGTACAGGGCTGCATCCTGAAGCAAGGAGTGGCACCGGAGGCCAGCATGAGTTTCGTCCCGAATAGCTCTACGGGCGGGAAGATCACCGTCCCGGAAATCCAGCAGCGCAAATCCCAACTTTCCATTCCCCAGGAAAATCCCAGGAAAATCGCCTGCCTGACGGCCTACGACTATCCCACTGCGCGCCTGGTCGATGAAGCCGGGGCCGACATTATTCTGGTCGGCGATTCGCTCAGCATGGTGGTGCTCGGCTACGACAGCACTCTGCCCGTCACCATCGACGAAATGCTGCACCACACCCGCGCAGTTCGCCGTGGCGCACACCGCGCACTCGTAGTCTCCGATATGCCTTACGGCAGCTACCACGCCGGCATTTCCGAATCTCTGAGCAACGCCGTGCGCTTCATTAAGGATGGCGGCGCGGAGGCCGTCAAGGTGGAAGGTGGCGAGCGCCGTCTTGAATTGATTTCGCGTCTCACCGAAGCGGAAATTCCCGTGATGGGCCATGTCGGCCTCACCCCGCAGTCCGTCAATGCTCTCGGCGGCTATCGCGTGCAGGGTAAGACCGCCGACTCCGCCGAACAGCTGTTGCGCGATGCGCGTGCCGTCGAAGCCGCCGGCGCCTTCGCCATCGTGCTGGAAGCCATGCCCCGTGAGTTGGCCGCGCAAATCACCCGCGAGGTTCGCATCCCCACGATCGGCATCGGCGCTGGCCCGGAGTGTGACGGGCAGATTCTCGTACTCAGCGATATGCTGGGCCTCACTTTTGGATCTACACCAAAATTCTCGAGGCAATATGCCAACGTCAGCGAGATTATCTCCGGCGCGGTCCGCGAATACTGCCAGGACGTGCGCCAATCCAACTTCCCATCCGACGCGGAGTCGTACCACGCGGCTAACAACCCAAAAACGCGTAAGACCATCCCGATAGCCGGATGATTCCAAATTTCGCGAGGCGCTATGTCACCGGAGCAAATACGGCTGCTCTTCGAATACAACGAATGGGCCAACCAGCGCGCTATCGAGTCGGTCGCGATGCTCACGCCCGAGCAGTTCATGAAGCCGATGAGCTCCAGTTTTTCTTCCGTACGCGACACTCTCGCGCACATCTGGGGCTCGGAGTGGCTGTGGTCGGAGCGCTTTCAGGGTCGCTCCCCCTCGTCGTTGCCGGAAGCCGGGCAATTTCCGGATGCCGCTGCTCTAAAAACCCGCTGGCAAGAGGACCAAGCGCGGCTCAACAAATTTGTCGCAGGACTTACCCAACACGACCTGGATAAAGTTCATCAATACCGTACCCTCACGTTCGGCGAGTATAAAAATCCCCTTTGGCAGTCGATGCAGCACATGGTCAACCACAGCACCTACCATCGCGGGCAAGTCGCCACGCTACTCCGTCAGTTGCACGCCAAGCCGCTTCTCACCGACCTCATTCATTTCTATCGCCAACACCGCGCCAGCGTGGTCAACTGAACCACCCTCGTGGAAATCATTCGAACCGTTTCCTGGATGAAGCAGTTTGCGCACAAGGAGCGCGCCGAAAATCGTATTTTGGGCCTCGTTCCTACTATGGGCGCCTTGCACGAAGGCCACATTTCTTTAATCAAGCGCGCTCGCACCGAATGTTCTTCCGTCGTCGCCTCCATCTTTGTGAACCCCACGCAGTTCAGCCCATCCGAAGACTTTGCGAAATATCCGCGCAATCTTCAGGGTGACACTGCAAAACTGGAAGCCGCCGGAATCGATGCGCTGTTTCTTCCCGAAGGGAAAGACATTTATCCACCGAATTATTCCACCTACGTCACCGTGGAAGGATTGAGTGAATGCCTGGAAGGCCGCCTGCGCCCCGGCCACTTTCGCGGTGTCAGCACCGTGGTACTGAAACTTTTGCAAATTGTGGAACCGCACTTTGCCTACTTTGGACGCAAGGACGCGCAACAGGCCGCGATTATTTCGCGCATGGCTGCCGACTTGAATTTGGATTTTGAAATCGTGGTCTGCCCGATTGTCCGCGAAGCCGATGGGCTGGCCATGTCTTCCCGGAACGTCTATCTGAACGCCGAAGAGCGAAGCGCCGCATCGATTCTCCACCGTGCGCTTCGAGCGGGTCAAAAGTCTCTGCAGAATGGCGCGCGCGACAGCGCGTCCCTGCAATCCGCCATGCAGAACGTCCTGGGTTCCGAACCACGAGCAAAAGTTGACTACGTGGAAGTTGTCGACGCCGAAACCTTTCAACCCATCGCCAGCATCAGCCGTAACGCCTATGTTCTTCTGGCAGCGAGATTCGGAAACACTCGTTTACTCGATAACCTGCTGGTCAAGTATGCTCCCGGGTCCACCGCCAGCGAGCCTCACATCGAGTTGTGAGCAGCCGGCGTGCCGGCGAATCCACATCATTCCAAAATGTAAAAATGCCCGTTCTGCTGCGATACCCGTAGCCCGACGCCAAATAGCGTGGAAATACGCTCAGAAGTCAGCGTCTCCGATTTTACTCCGTCGCCCACGACTCGCCCGCCCTTCAACAAAATGACCCTGTCAATCTCCGGAATTATCTCCGAGACGTGGTGCGTCACCAGCAAAATCGCGATTCCCGCTTTTGCCAGGCTCCGCATCGATTCCCGCAGCTGCAGTTGCGCGGCAATATCCAGCGCGTTGCTCGGCTCGTCGAACAACAACGCCTGCGGGTCGTGCACCAGCGCTCGCGCAATCAGCGTCCTTTTAGCTTCCCCAGACGACATGCGCGCCACAGGACGCCTCGCTAGATGCCCTACGCCCAGGCGTTCCAACGCCCCGTCCGCGAGCTCCAGTTGCCGTGGGTCTGGGTGCTGATGCGGGAATATGCGGGTGCTGCTAAAAAATCCCGACAACACCAGGTCGCGACCGGTGACTTCTGTCGTGCATGCCCCGAGAAGATCCGGCGACACAATCCCCAGTAGCGATCTCAACTCAAAAATGTTCCAGCGCTCGCGGCCGAGTATCGAAATGGAAGACCCCTCGCGAGCCAGCGGATAACATTCCCGGGTGATCGTCTTGATCAACGTCGATTTTCCGCATCCGTTGGGCCCCAGTATGCAGACGTGTTCTCCGGCCTCGATGCACAGCGAAACGTCATCAAGCGCCGGACGGATCTCTTCCCGCGCCTCCTCGTTCGAACCGTCCTGATTCGCGAAACCTCGGAAGACCGTCACATGTTGTAGATGGAGAAGAGGAGCGGAAGCCGCCTGCGCTTCAGGGGATATGGTCACCACGACATTCTAGCCAACGCCTGGCGGTAAGGCGAATCGTCACAGAGCGCTGAGAACTGTCATTCAGACGAAAAAAAGGAGGTGAAAACCAGAGTCTTCACCTCCCGGGGTGGGGTGATGCACGACAAGCTTCCTTGCGGGTACAGCAACTCTCCCTGCCAGGCAGAGCTACAGCCTCACTCGCGTACTGCGGAAACGCAATTCGTTCGGAGACTCACCAGCAAGGGGCTCGTCTTTGGTGCGTTTTTAACATTTTGAACTGAACAATGTCAACGGCTAAAGGCACCGCGGCATAACCACTTTGGTGAAGCAGATTCGCCACGGCTTCGACGGCTTCACGACCCGAAAATTTCGTCGATCCTCGCCGCCAGTTTAAAATCCAGCTCGCTGATGCCCTTGACGCTGTGCGTATTCAGGTCGATTACCACCTTGTTGTATACGTTGAACCACTCGGGATGGTGATTCATCGATTCCGCCACCAGCGCGACGCGGGTCATATTCCCGAAAGCCGCCACGAAGTCTTTGCATTCGAACGCGCGATGCAGTTTGCCGTTCTCGAGTGTCCAGCCGCGCGTCTTGCTGAGCCCATCCTTGATTTCATCCTCATTCAATTTTTTAGCTGGCATCGGACCCTCCAATCCCTCGCAGTATGCTGCCGCTGGAGCCCTCGAGCAAGCGCCGCATCGCACCGAGCGCGTTTTGCGTTGCCTGCACTGCAAAATTCCTTTATGGTAGGGGATTCGTTTTTAGTCAAAATGTGCGGTGTGCGCTTGCGGCGCGCGGGAGCGAATTGAGTGAAAAAGAAAATACGCGCCATCCAGTACGGCGTCGGCCCCATCGGCGCTTCCATCGTGAAGCTCATGCGCGAAAAGCAGGCCATCGAAATCATCGGCGCCATCGATAACGACCCCGCCAAAGTTGGCCGCGATCTAGGCGAAGTTGTAGGTGCGAGCGACGCACCCTGGGGCGTGAAAATTTTCGATGACGCGGCGGACGTGCTCGGCCAAGCCGCCGACGTGGTGATTCATTCCACCTCCTCCGCGTTACCAAAAGTCATGGAGCAGCTGCTGGCCTGCCTGGAAGCCGAAAGCTGCGTGGTTTCCACCTGCGAAGAACTCTCTTATCCGTACCGCACCTATCCCGAGCTCGCCCTGAAGCTCGACGAAGCCGCCAAAGACTGGGGTGTGGCGCTGGTGGGCACCGGCGTGAATCCCGGCTATGTGCTGGACAAGCTTATCGTTACGTTGGCCGCCGTGTCGCAGCGCATTGAACATGTCAGCGGCCGCCGCATCGTTGATGGAGGCAAGCGCCGTCTGCCGCTGCAGAAAAAAATCGGCGCGGGTATGAATGTCGACGAGTTTCGCGAGAAAGTCCGCGAGGGCACCATCAAGCACGTCGGCCTGCCCGAATCGGTGGCGATGGTGGCCGACAGCTTGAATCTCACCGTGGACGAAAT
>DATCOK010000694.1:0-2869 GCA_036564765.1 Candidatus Acidiferrum sp.
GGGTCGTACAGTCCGTATGTCGGCGCGATCGTAGATCTGGCAAAAATCATGGAAAGTTTTCGCACGCCCGATTACCAATATCTTCCCACGCTGGCGTTGCCCAAACAGGAGCAGCTCAATCTGCATTTGAACAATCCGCCGTCGTTTCACAAACCTAAGTCCGTGCTGGTGGTGGGCTTGCCCGCGGTGGAAGCGGCGCAGTTGCCGCCGCTGCGACCGGTACATCCGGGAGAAGTTTTTTGCATGGAGAGGCCCGGACTGGTGCTGCCGGTGGAAGGCGCGCCGCTGGTTTTTTCGACCGACATCGGCCACCACTTCGTGCTGGAGTTCAAGGACCAGAGCGGCGCGATGGTGAAGTTGCCGGCGAAAGCAGATGCGGTGAAAGGCGGTTTCGTGGTGGATACGCGCGAACTGCACGGCCGCGTGTTGCCGCCGGACTTTACCGCGGCAGTGCGCGGTTTCTGGGGCTTCGAGCCGTTCGAAGGGCCGCGCTTCGAAATGAAAACATCGCACAGCGGGAGATGGAATATTGCGCCGGCGGATCAGACAGCGCTGGTGGTGGGCCGCGATGATGTGCTACATGTGCAGTCGGGATGCGCCGCATGCGTGGAGAGAGTCACCTTCAAAAATGAACAGGGCGTGGAGCTAAAGGCCGCGTGGAAAATCGTGCGACCGGATGCCCTGGAAGTGCAAGTGGCCATGAAGGGCGAGACGCCCGGCATGGTCGTCATGAATGTAAAACAATTCGGGCTCGAGAAAACCGACGAGGTTTTGCTGCATACCTATTCGGAGGCCGCGCACCTGGAGCGTCTGTCGATTAATTCGGGCGACCAGCAAGCGGTACTGCGCGGGACGCGCCTCGACGAAGTGGACAACGTGGAATTAAAGGGTGTGCGCTTTGCGCCTGGAAAATTGTCGCGTGCGAACGAGAAAGACGAATTACGGCTGGCGGCCGCGACTGGTCCGTCAGCGGGAGGGTGGCAGCCGGAAGAGAAATTGGTAGCCCACGTGACGCTGCGAGACGCGCGCGTGCTCGATTTGCAGACCACGGTGGAGGCCCCTCGACCGAAGGTAACCTTGGTCAGCAAAAATGTACAGACCGGCGCCGCACCGGGCGCGCTGCGGCTTGGGAATCAGGATGAATTGCCGCAGGATGCCAAGCTGGCGTTTTTTTTGAAGGCCGTGGTGCCGGAAAACTTTTCGCATGCGGAAAAAATCGAGGTGGCCACCGCGGATGAGGGCTTTCACGCAACGCTGAGCGTGGCGGATGGCAACCTGGTTCTGCAGGACGCGGAAAATCTGCTGGCGACGCTCGAGCCGCTGAAAAGTTTTGGCCCCTCGGCGTTTGGCGCGCTGCGTTTTCGTCCGTTGGGGGAAGACGGCACGAAGGGCGACTGGCAGCCGCTCGCGACGCTCGTCCGTTTGCCAACACTGAAAGAAATTCGCTGCCCCGACAGCCCGGACAAGCAATGCAAACTGAGCGGAACGAATCTGTTTCTCATCGATTCGGTGGCCTCCGATCCGCAATTCACGCACACCGCCCCAGTGCCTGCGGGATTCATGGATTCTTCTCTCAGTGTTCCGCGGCCCAACGGAACACTGCTGTACGTGAAATTGCGCGACGATCCGGCGACGGTCAGCACACTGGTTCTGCCGGTGTTCCCGGACGAACGGTAGATCGAAGAAGTTCACAGCTCTTCCGTAGAGCGGCGTTTACGGCCGCTGAAGCGTGAGATAATATGCCCGCAATTTCCTACCGGAGGTTTTTTATGTCCAAAAAGCAGAAGGCGTTAATTTTTGTTTTGGTGTTTGGGTGTGCGGCATTTTTTGTTGATTCAAATCAAGTGCGTGGGCAGGAGACGGCGAAAAAATCGGCAGCGGCGAAGGCTGGCGCGGCGGAGGCCAAGCCCGGTGCACAGACCGCCAAAGCGGCTGCTGGCACGGAGCCGTTTATCGGTACACCGGACAAGATCAAGTGGGTGCAATATTCGCCGGGCGTGGAGTTCGGGCCGGTGCACGGGAATTGCGACAAGCCCGGGGCGCCTTGCGTGTTTCAGCTGCGCTTTGCGGAGGGAGCGAAATTTCCGCCGCACTGGCATCCCGTGGACGAAAACGTGACGGTGATATCCGGGACCTTCGGCGCGGGGATGGGCGACGCCTTTGACGAGTCGAAGATGGTCACGCTGCCGGCAGGCTCGTACGTGCTGATGCCGAAGCGCATGCATCATTTTGCGTTGGCGAAAACGGCGACACTGGTACAGGTGCATGGCGTGGGCCCATTCAAGATCAATTATGTGAATCCCGCGGACGATCCGAGCAAAGCCGCCAAAGCCGGCGATTAATTTTTTTGGGCGAGCAGGGCGCCACGCCATACAAAAAGGACGCCAAGCCACACAAATTGATATCGCGTCGCACCAAGTGCAACGGCGCGGCGCGCGATATCTTTCCTTGGCAAACAAAGTTGCAGAACTTCGCGGCGCGAATTTTGGTGACGCTCACACGGCTATGCTAAACTTTTCTTGCTAGCAGACGCGCACGACGGCGACTGCTGAAACGTGGAGCTTCGGGCTCTGTGCAACGAGGTCCCGCGAACCCCGCCAGGCCCGGAAGGGAGCAACGGTACCGGGATCGCTTCGAGTGCCGCAGAGTACCCGAAGTTCCTCTCATCTTTTGCAAGGTTGCAGGTTGTAGGTCGCAGGTAACAGGTTTTCAACACCAGGATGAGCTACCAGGTCATCGCGCGAAAATGGCGTCCGCAAACATTTGCCGACGTGGTCGGGCAGCAGCACGTCACGCGCACGCTCTCCAACGCCATCCAATCCGGGCGCGCGGCGCATGCCTACATTTTTTCCGGTGCGCGCGGCGTGGG
>DATCOK010000695.1:0-9188 GCA_036564765.1 Candidatus Acidiferrum sp.
TTCCTATACAACGCTTGGATACTTCAGTTACTTGCCTCCGCGGGAGGCGTTTTCGTTGGCACGGGCTGCAGCGGCAAAGGCAGTTTCTCTTGATAATACGCTAGCCGAACCGCACGCCTCGCTCGCCTATGTATCTTTCTACTACGACTGGAATTGGTCTGCCGCGGAAGGCGAATTCAAAAAGGCGATAGCACTCAATCCCAACTACGCGACAGCTCACGAATGGTATTCCATCTATTTAACCGCTATGCTCCGGCCCGATGAGGCCAAATTCGAAATTGACCGGGCTCTTCAATTGGATCCACTTTCGCTCATCGTAAATACGGACGTCGGTTTTCAGATGTTTTATGCAAGAAATTATGACGACTGCATAAAGCAGTTGAGGAGAACCCTGCAAATGGATCCGGCGTTTCCCGTCGCGCACCTTTGGCTGGGCCGAGCCTATCAGCAGAAAGGAATGTTCGAGGAATCGATGGCCGAGTACCAAGCGACGGACGCGGCGCTGCCAAATTGGGTTGTGACAATTGCGGGAATTGGAAATCTGCAAGGTCTCGCGAAAAAGAGCGCCGATGCCCAATTGACGCTTGCGGAACTAGAGACTATGTCGAAAAGCAGGTACGTAACTCCCTACGGGGTCGCGTTGGTCTACGCTGGCATGGGGAAAAATGATGAAGCCTTTCGACGACTCAAGCAGGCCTTCGACGACCGGGCGCACTGGCTGGTATGGATTCGTTTGGATCCACGCTGGGATAGCTTGCGCTCCGATCAAAGGTATACCGAAATGATTCGTCGCATGGGGTTCCCTGCTCCGAACTCCATTTGAGACAGAGCAGACACCCTGATAGCTGGGCCGATCAATTCCTTCGGCGAAGGCCCGATTGTAGCAATTTCGGGGTTGCACTCGGAGCGAGCGCGGTGGGATACCGCTGAGGCAATTGAAGTTGAGTGAGCAGAGCGGAGTATTTCTGTTGGACGGAAAACCAGGCGGATATACACAGCGACATTGATGATCCAATTCAACTTCAGGAGTGGGGAAAATGGAAATTAAAAGAGTTGGTTCGCAAGCGTCGGGCAAAGGGCCGGCGGACTGGTTCACCGGGACGGTTCGGATTGATCCGCTTTTTCAGGCGCCGGAGCCGGCGCTGGTGCAAGGGGCCAGCGTGACGTTTGAGCCGGGCGCGCGAACGGCGTGGCATACGCACCCGCTGGGTCAGACGCTGATCGTCACCGCGGGTTGCGGCTGGGCGCAACATGACGGCGGAGCGGTGGAAGAAATCCGGCCTGGCGATGTGGTGTGGTTCCCGCCGGGAGAGAAGCATTGGCACGGAGCGACGGCAACCACGGGAATGACACACATCGCCATCCAGGAAAAGCGCGACGGTAAGGCAGTCGAGTGGATGGAACACGTCAGCGAGGAGCAGTACCAGCGGGTGGGCGGAAGATAGGGTCTTGGCGCGAACTGGAACGGGACAGTGTGAGGAGTTCGACTAGCCCTCAAAGATGCGAACTGGGACGGCTTCTTCCGGGCGTTCGCTGAAAAACTTCGAAAGTGGTCGCCGGGACCTGGATGAGGCCGGAACTCATTTTGCTGTGGCCGGTTTTTCTGCCCACGCGATTGCGGTGTCGAGTTCGTCGTATCCGAAGCTCTTCACTTCGGCTTGAACGAAATGCTCGGCAATACTGGGCGCCAGGCTGGCCAGCTTGGTGTCCGCCGCAAGCGCGATCTTCTTCACCTTTCGATGATGATCGCGGATGAATCGAACGTGCCGAAGGAAGCTCGCCAGATTTTCCCAACCAGGAAATTCACGGGTGTGAATCACCAGCCCTTGTAAGTCTCCGTGCGCTTCGATCCACGCGTCTGCCGCGAATGCCAGCGAATCAAAATCTTGTGCGCGCAAGGCTTGCTTGACTTCGACCACGATCACGCCGGATTCGGGGAGCAGCCGGTAAGAAATGGCGGCACCTTCGGGAAGCGATTGCAGCCAGCCAACCGCCCCGGCGAATTCAGCGTTGCCGAAAACGGACACGGGACACGGCATGAGAAACCTCGCCAGCCGAGTCAATTCTCGAATCCAAGCCAAGTCAGTGACGACGGCGCAGCCGTCGAAAAGCCGGAGGAAATGCAGGCCGATTTTCGCGTCTTCCCATGCCGCGCCTGGAGTGAAACCCTCGAACTCCGGCCCAAGCTGATATAAAAAGCGAACGTGACGACCCTCTCGTCGTGCCTCGTCGAGCAGCGGCACGAACACTTGCTCGTAGTCTTCCTTGGATATCTTTCCAATAGCTCTGACACCATCGATTCCACGAGGGAGATCCTTCAGTTTCTCGATCACCGGTCCCTCCTTTGCAATTGGATCATCTCTTTTCTAGGTTCGTGAACGTGTCCGATGTTGCTCACGGTTTTGTTCGTGGATAATCTGACCAGCAAAAGTTTCCTTTCATGCCATCACAGGTCAATTCACGGGCGGATCGTGAACGCGGCGTTATTTCTTGGACACCTTGTTAATCAGAACCACCAGCAGGACCACCACCACTAAGACCATCACCGTCCAAGTCCACATCCCTCCGCCCATATAACCGCCCATATGTCCCTGTACATAGCTCATCATAAGGTCCTTTCTTTGCGTTCTGACCAACCCACCACTGGATAATCCAGACCAGGTAGGGAGGCTGGACTGTCAGCTGGAAAGCAGATCGGGCGACATCAACGTGCCATTTATCTCCTCAATGTCCGCGGCCCATGAGGCGAACTAATTCGATCTAACTGCAGCAGCTCTGCCCGCTCTTCGGTGTTCCCGCGGACTTGCCCAGATATTGCTCCGGACTAAGATCGAACTTCTCCTTGCACTTGGAGCCGCAGAAGTAATACGCCTGCCCTTTGTACTCGCTTCGTCCAGCAGCGGTAGTCGTATCTACGTCCATGCCACAAACAAAATCTTTCACAGCCGTTGTGTTCGTCATGATCATCTCTCCTTCGTTTGTGCATTTTGGATCGACAGCAGATCGCGCGTTCATTGCCAGCTGCGGCGACACGTCATCACCATCTAGTGTGGCAGCGCTCGAATGAGTAAACTGTTCCGTATCGGACAGTCCGCAAGAGAAATCCACAAAATCCCCCGTGGCCGCCGCCACGGAATGGCCGCGGGGTGGTCGTGACACCCGCGCATGTCTGGATCTTGTGATCGGCGTGTGGGTCGGACGGTTGTCCATGAAGTTCATTTCTGGTTTGAAGAGTCCACGATGGAACTGACGGGCGCGCGCACGAACAAAAAGGTTTTTCGTGGTTTCTAGCGATTCCCGGAGTGAGGAGAACTCAAGAATGACCACACGCAATATCGAGCGCCACCGCACTGGACGGATCGGCTGGCTGCGCGCGGCGGTGCTTGGCGCAAACGACGGCATCCTTTCGACATCAAGTCTTGTGCTCGGTGTCGCGGCTGCGCATGCAACTCACAGCGCCATTTTGGTGGCGGGTGTCGCTGGGCTGGTAGCTGGAGCAATGTCGATGGCTGCCGGGGAGTACGTTTCGGTCCACTCCCAGGCAGATACCGAAGAGGCCGACCTCGGGCTGGAGCGCGCCGAACTCAGAGCGAACGAACCAGGCGAACACCAGGAACTAGCAGCGATTTACGTTGCTCGCGGTCTCGATCCTGTACTCGCGGAACAGGTTGCGCAGCAACTGATGGCTCACGACGCACTAGGCGCGCATGCCCGCGACGAACTCGGCATGTCCGATGCGCTTAGTGCACGCCCGATTCAGGCGGCGCTGGCGTCGGCTGGCAGCTTTGCGGCTGGAGCCGCCATGCCTATATTGGTTACCGCCATCGTCCCGGAGGCGAGTCTGATCCCTCTTGTCTCGGGAACTTCCTTAGTGTTCCTCGCGCTTCTAGGGGGGTTGGCCGCACGTGCCGGTGGCGCTGGAGTAACCGTGGGCGCAATACGGGTCACTTTCTGGGGCGCGCTGGCTATGTCAGTGACTGCGGGAGTCGGTTGGTTGTTCGGAACAATTGCGTGAGTAGAGTCAACTGGGGGCCGGCGCACATTTGGCACACGCAACTCACCTGTTTGTCGCACTATCTTGCGCGTGGCCGCGATTCATGGGGATTCGGTACAGGTGTTCGGGCAGCCCGCGAAGTTGGCGTCGCAGTGTGAAAATTTAGACTCTGGTCCAGTCCGGTTGCGGTTTACGGGGTCTTGATCTAGAGTCCCGTGGATACAGCGATGCGCGTCAAAAGGTTCACTGTGAAGCCTGAGTTCGTCATTGGCCTTGTTGTGGTTATGCTGTGCCTGGACCTGAATGCCTGTTCAGGTAAGCCCCCTGAGACCAGCACTAGCGCCCATCAGCCTGTCACCGAGTCTCCCGCAGCGGCGGTCATCGCTGCAGAGAAGCTTTATGCAGAAGCTTATCTTCATCGTGACTGGAAGGCTGCGGCTGTGCTTTTAGCGCCCGACTATTGCCGTAAACGCTGAGGGCGTCGAGGGGAATTTCGCGAAACTCAAGGAAGAGTTTCCCAAGATCCAGCTGCTCGACTATCAGGTTCTCTCTGAGCCCCGAGTGAAGTCTTTGGCCCCGGATCTCGCGCTCTACAACGACACCGAAACAATGCGTGAGACCTACGCAGGCCGGGATATCTCCGGACACTATTGGCACGGCGACATTTGGGTGCGCCGAAACGGGCGCTGGTTGCTGCTGGTCGAACAAGAGGGGCGGCTCCGCGAGGGCGACCAGTAAGCCAGTCACGGCAGAGGCCGCTGCCTTAGGCAGACAGGGGTCCGGTCGGGTCCCGTCCTGCCGCCATTCATTCCAACGAACGAAATGATCGCAGCCGAAGGCTTTCACTACCAAGAGGTGAAAAGGCATCGCGCAAAGGATTTGGCTCCCCGGGGAAGATTCGAACTTCCAACATTTCGGTTAACAGCCGAACGCTCTACCATTGAGCTACCGGGGAACGGTGCGCACATTTAAATTTACAATACTTTGTGGGGCTTGACCATCAGGGGGCGGAGGGACCACGCGTCCTTGGATTTCAGCGCAGCTGTTATTAGCGGCATTATTCTTTGCGGGTCGCTGGTACGTTCGTTCTGACGGAAAAACTTTGGACATAGAGGAAAGTACTAGCGTGGGTGGGACGGTGGGTCCATTACGTGGGGCGCGGGTAAGAGGCACTCTGGGATCGTTGCGGGGGATGCGGTAGTTGTCCGCAGCACTGGGGTGGTGAATGATTTTTGCGGCGTTGTTGTTGTTGTGTCCAGTGGGTGCGTTTGGTGGCGTGGCTGGTGGGGCGGCTGAGTCTCCCGTTGCGGTGACTGCCGCTGAGTGGACTTCTGCTCCAGATAATTCCACTGAAGCGACTGCGGTTGTTCTTTCCAGCGCTGCTGCGATGCCGGAACTTCCCTTCGAATATGTGTCCTTGCCTGCGTTTACGGCAGAGCGTGGCGGGTCTTCGATGCCGGAACCAAAACCCGGCGCGGGAGAGTTCCAGCCTGCGACGCCTGCGCCTCCCGCGGCGGCGCGTCCGGCGGGATTTGCATTCGAACCGGTCAAGCCGGTGTCGGAAATGGCTTACGAGAGCGCGACGAAAAAGCGTATCTGGTTTGGGTTGATGGCCGCAGGTCATGCGGGAGCGGCGCTGGATGCGTGGTCGACGCGACGGGCACTTTCCGGGAATTATGGAACGGAAGCCGATCCGTTGATGCGGCCGTTCGCGCACTCGTGGACATTGTATGCGGCGACGCAAGTCTTGCCCACGGTGATGGATTACGTGGGCAAGCGCGCCATGCGCAGTGAGCATCCGCTAGTGAGAAAGATGTGGTGGGTGCCGCAGAGCGTAAGCGCGGCGATGTCGTTTCAGGCCGGCGTGCACAACATTGGCGTCGTTCCGTAGATTCTTCCATAAGCGGACCCCTAAACAGTTTTTCGATTTTCTCCGCGTTGAGGGCGTGGACGCGGCGGCGATTTCTCTCAAAGACGCGACAGTGCTCCTCGCGGGCTTCTCTGCGCTGCGGGGCGCTGTTGTCTTTGAATGCTGAGGCGCCGATCTTCCGCGAGAAAATTACCCAGCGTTCGAATTCCGTTCATCGCGGGCCGGCAATCTTGGCGTGGTGTTGACGGCGGGTGCGCTATATAATTGCGCCTCGCGTTTTCTTGGGTGCGCGACCAATTCAGAAAAGTTAAACATAGTTTCATTTTTCAAGTCCACGCTATGTCTTCCATGGATCCGACACTTCCCTCGCCACCTGCCACGCAACGGCCGGACTTTGCCAGTGGTGCTGGTGCGTCGCACGAAACGCTTTCGCGCGCCGACTTGCAGACGGGACCAAAAACGCCCCGATTTATCGTGGTGGAAGGGCCGCTGCGCGTGGGGAAAACCACGCTTTCGCGGATCTTGGCGGACAAGCTGCACGCGCGGCGGGTGTACGACTGCGAGGACAATCCGTTTCTGTCGGATTTTTACAAAGAAAAACCGGGGTCGGCGCTTCGGGTGCAGATGTACTTTCTAATGGAGCGGCAAAGGCGCATACGTGAGGCGCTGGCGGCGCCCACACCCGCGCCGGTATTGTCGGATTTTTTGCTGGAGAAAGATCGCATCTTCGCGAATCTGAATCTCGACGATGAAGAACTGAAACTTTACGAGCGCTATTACGAAAACCTGACCGCGGGCATTCCGGCGCCGGACCTGGTGATTTATCTGCAGGCCAAGCCGGAGGTGCTGCGGGCACGCATCGAGAAAAAGGCCTCGCGCGATGAGAGCGAGATTTCTCTCGAATACATCGAAGAGGTAGCGCGGGCCTACGAGCATTTCTTTTTTCGTTATGCGGCGTCGGATTTGCTGGTGATCGATACTTCAGAGATTGATTTCGTGGAACGCTCCGAGGATTTGCAGCAGTTGCTGCGGCGCTTGCAGGATCCGGTTAAGGGCACGCAGTATTTTCTTCCGCTGAACGCTTCGGAATAGCCTGGCTTCCCTGCTAAAGCCGACGAAATAAATTCCCATTTGAATATTTTTAGCTGAGCGTGCAGGTGGCGTTTGCCACATAATATGCGGCGTTGGCGGGATGCGGCGGCTTCGCTCGCACGTGTCGCGAGACGCAAACGGAGGTATTCCATGGAATTGTGGTCACGGCGAAAGTTTTTTCTGACTTCCCTGGCGGGTAGCGCGGTGGCCAGCGCGGGCAAACTCTTTGGACGGACCACTGCTGGCGCGGACGCGGCGCGGACATTTGAGGAAAGCGCCGAGCAAGCGGCGCAAGGCAAGCGGCCGCTGATTGTTTCGAGCGCCAATGGTGTACATGCGCTCAATCGAGGAATGGACATTTTGAAGCGCGGCGGCGACACGCTGGATGCGGTGGTCGCGGCAGTTTCGGTGGTGGAAGACGATCCGAATGACGATTCGGTGGGCTTCGGCGGCTTGCCAAATGAAGAGGGCGAAGTGGAGCTGGATGCCTGCTGCATGCACGGACCAACCGGGCGCGCGGGCTCGGTGGCCAGCGTGCGTCGTATCAAAAATGTTTCGCGATTGGCCAAAACGGTGATGGAGCGCACCAATCACGTGATGATCGTGGGCGAAGGCGCGCACCGCTTCGCCATCGCGGAGGGATTTGAGGATTTGAATTTGCTGACGGAGCGGTCGCGGCTCGCCTGGCTGGCGTGGAAAGCTTCCACCTCGTTTAACTGGCGGCCGGGGATTGACAGCCCGGATTATGGGAAGAGCGCGGCCGCGCAAGGCTACCGCGAGCAGATCGCGGCGATTTTTGACACGCCGGAAAAACAGGCGTGGCTACCGCGTGTCGAGCGAGTGATCGCGCACCCGCCGACGGGAACGATTCCGTGCATGGCGGTGGATGCCAAAGGCGATATTTCCGCGACGACCACGACTTCCGGGCTGGCGTGGAAAATTTCCGGGCGCGTGGGCGATTCGCCGATTATCGGCGCGGGATGTTTTGTAGACAACGAAGTGGGCGCGGCGGGGTCGACCGGAAAGGGCGAAGAAAACATCAAGATCGCCGGCGGGCACACTATCGTAGAGATGATGCGGCGCGGGAAATCGCCGGCGGAAGCATGCATGGAAGCGATGGGACGAGTGGCGCACAATTACAAGAAGGATAAAAAGAAGCTGGCCACATTTCACATCTTTTTCTACGCGATCAATAAGGACGGGCAGCATGGAGCGGCTTCCCTGTGGCGCTCGGGCTACGACAAGGACAAGCACGCGCAGTACGCGGTGCATGATGGAACGCAGTTGCGGCTGGTGGATACCGTGGCGTTTCTGGACGAAGTGCCGCCCGGGGAACAATCGTAGTTTGCCGCGACGGATCAGCGGATTTTTTGTCCAGAAGGGCTGACCTCTTTACTCCCACTTTCAGCGCATGGATCAAATCAACATTCTGATTATTGGCGGCGGGGTGGTGGGCTGCGCCATTGCGGCCGAAGTTTCGCAGCGTTGGGGGGACGTGTTTGTGGTGGAGCGCTTGCCGCGCGTGGGGATGGCCACGAGCACGCGCAATAGCGGGGTGATTCATTCGGGAATTTACTATCCGCGGGGCTCTCGGAAGGCGCGGCATTGCCTGGAAGGCAACCGGCTGACGGTGGAATTCTGCGAGAAACACGGAGTGGCGCACCGGCGCACAGGGAAATTGGTGGTGGCGGCGAATTCCAGCGAGGAGGCGGCGCTGGAGGGGCTGTACAAACGCGGGCAGGAAAATGGTGTTGTGGGATTGCGAGTAATCGGGTCGGCAGAGATTCGCGCGCGCGAGCCGCACGTGACGGGGAATGCGGCGCTGGATGTTCCGAGCACGGGAATTGTGTCGGCGGAAGAGTTGGTGCGGGCGTATGCGCGGGTGGCGGTGGGACACGGCGCGAATATCGTTACGCGGGCGCGAGTGGTTTCGCTGGAGCCGGGCGCGGGCGGGATTCGCGCGGGCGTCAGGATTGGAGAGAATGCGGACGAGGAAGGTGACGGGCGAAGTGCTCCGAGCGAATCGCTGGAGATGATTGAGGCGCGCTGCGTGATCAACGCGGCGGGGTTGTATGCGGATGAGGTCGCGGCGCTGGCGGGCAATGCGTCGTGGAAAATTTATCCAGTGCGAGGAGAGTACTGTGAAGTGCGCGGGCGGCAGGCGGCGCTGATCAACAATCTGGTGTATCCGCCGCCGCATGCGGACGGGTTGAGCTTGGGAATGCATTTTAC
>DATCOK010000696.1:0-5891 GCA_036564765.1 Candidatus Acidiferrum sp.
GGCATATAGAGAGGAACGTGACTTTCAGACTGGAGATGAAGAGGAAGCATGGACTCTCACCCTGGAAGCCAATTTTACCAGACATTGGACTGGCACAAGAGCCAATTTGTCTTTTCAGGGAGAACCAACAAAACCTTTCCGCCAAGTTCAGCCTTGGTCGGTTACCCACTTTCCCCAGTCGACCCGCGCTTAGGGCTGGAGCCTTCGCCTCAAGTCCCCATCACTCACTGGTTTATTAGCTCACTCATAAGTGTAGCGCCGCACCCGCCTCCGCGTGGCGATGCTGCATCTACCGATAATGTTGCTGATTGACTTGTTCACACTTCGGCGGGTACTCTTGCTGTAGGCCCTCTTGGAGTCGGTTGAATGCAATCCGTTCGTGGTGTAGTTGCGTGCATTTTGGTCATAACAATAGGGGTTACCCCTATTTGGGGCGGCTCGAGCGCGGCCTTTGGCACGATCACCGCCGCAGATCGCGCCCGCGTGGGCGGGGGCTATGTTTCCGCCGGGGCCACCGTTTTTGCGGGCGACAGGTTACTGACCGATGATACCGGCAGCCTTCAGCTGCGTGCCGGTTCCGCGCGTGTGCTGCTGACCAGTGCCAGCACCATCGTCTTGGCTAAAGATTCCACGCCCACCGCAAGCCTCACACGCGGCACCGCCGTATTCTCCACCGCCAATTCGCAAGCCTTCCTTTTACATGTGGGCGACATGTCCATTCGTGCGACGACCGATAAGCCCACCGTCGCGCAAGTCAGCGTCGTTGGTCCCCGTCAATTGCTGGTGCGCAGCACCAAGGGTTCTTTGACGGTGGCCGTTGAAGACGACGTACGCGAGATCCCCGAAGGCATGTCCTACCGTATCGTCCTCGATCCCACGGAATCGGAACTGGCCGCTGTTGACGCTTCGTCTACCTCCACCGATTCGCAAGAACCGCAAGGTGTGGGAGGCCGCAGACGCCGGGGTGGGACGCCATTAAAAGCCGCGCGCAACCATTTTGTCTGGTTCGCGATCGGAGCGGTGGCCCTGATCAGCGGCATCGCGTTATACGAAGCTCTCGAAAGCCCAGACCGCCCGAATCATTAATCGACGTTTGATGTAAATTTATCGCAAGACCTTAGCGGGAAGCAGGCCCCCATGCCCATCTACGAATACGTTTGCGACCAATGCGAGACCCAGTTCGAACGCATCGTCCTCAACAAATCCGAGCAAATCGCTTGTCCGAAGTGCGCCGGAACGAAAAACACCATTCAACTCTCGGTCTTCAGCGCCCCCAGCGCCAATGCCTCCCGCTCTTCATCTTCCTCCGCCCCGTCTACAGGCGGCTGCTGCGGAGGTGGCTGCGGCTGCCACTAACACCCCCCCGGCAAGCGAGCGCCTAGTAAATCGACCCGCCTGCCTGCGTGGAATTCAGTACGCCGTTAGTCGCCGACACCGCGTACGCCACGCCCCCGGTGCCTTGCCACTTCGTCAAGTTAAACGTCCCGCCCGCCATGATTCTGTACACCGCGATGTTTTGATAGGTCAGCGGAGTTTTCGCCTGGCAAAGCTGCGGAGTCGCCGGCGCCTGCATGAAATAAATCGTGCTGGAACCGACCACCGTGCCGTTGCCGGTAGCGTCAATCAAAAGTGCAGTTTGTTCGTCGATCGCGATATCCCGCGGCGCACTCGACCAGCCGTTCAGATCCACGCGGCACATAAACGCCAGGTCCCGGCCCATGCGGTCGCGGGTCACAAAGTGCGGATCATCAATCAGTCCCTGCAGGCTCGCAATCGTCACAAAATTCTCGTCCAGCGTAATGTAGCGGTTGAAGGGGTCGGCGAGCGCCTGGCTGGAAGTGACTCCCTGGCTGGCCAACGCCGAATACAGAAACTGCGAAAGGACATTCATGCCCGCGCTGGTGCCCCCGATCGGAGCATGCCGGTTAATAACATTTTGTATTTCCGTTTCCACCGGCGTGCCTTTCCAGTAGTTAATGTAGTCCGATTGATCTCCGCCGGCGATCCACAGCGCTTCCGCCTTCTGTATCGTACTGATCACAAACGGGTCGCTGGCCGCCGTGCGGTTCGGAATAATCAACGTGGCCACGGAATTTTCGCCGGGGCACAATGCCTGTATATAAGGATTGTAGGCGTCCGTCCCGGTCGCCCGGATCACCAGAAAATCGCCGCCGCCGCTCCGCTGGCACATCCATTGAAACGCCGCGTCCACATCCGTCCCGCCGTCCATCAACACCGTGCCGGCGGTGGTCGACGTGGTCACGTCAGCCGTGTTGCCCACCCGGAAATATGAGTATTGCTTGGCTGCAAACGCGGGACTCACAAAACAAATGGCGCATAGCAGGACGGCAAGTAGTTTCATCATTCCGCTCCTTATTCGATTTTGTGGTGCTCGGCACAATACGGAAACATCACGCGGACTTTCTCGCTGGGCGGCAAAACGCGTCGATTTTAACTCAATTGCGGCCAAAGTCTCACCCCAAAATCGCCATCGCCACATAGGCGACAAACTCGATTTCGACGCGTGACTGCAAAGGTGAGAAAATAGACTTAGGCGACCTATGGACAGCGACAACGACGAGAACAGGCCAAGCGCGAGGCGACAACGCGTGATCATCTTAGGCGGTGGCTTTGGCGGATTGAGCGCCGCGCAAAGGCTGAAGCGCGCCCCCGTCGACGTCATCCTCATCGACCGGCGCAATTTTCATTTGTTTCAGCCTCTGATGTACCAGGTGGCCACCGGCTCGCTGTCCCCGGGAGAAATCGCCGCCCCATTGCGCGGTGTCCTAAGCCGCCAGAAAAATACTCAGGTGCTCCTCGGAGAAGTCTCCGACATCGATCCCGCGGCTAAAAAAATCATGCTGCTCGACGGTGGCACCTTCGAATACGACGCCCTGATCGTGGCCACCGGCTCGCAAACTTCCTACTACGGCAAAGACGCCTGGCGCGAGTGGGCGCCCAGCCTGAAATCCGTCGAAGAAGCCACGGCCATTCGCCACAAAATCCTCTACGCGTTCGAACGCGCCGAGCGCGCCGCTTCTCAGGAAGAAGCACGCGCCTGGCTGACCTTCGTCATCGTCGGCGCCGGCGCCACTGGCATGGAACTAGCGGGCGCGCTCGCCGAAATCGCCAATGAAACGCTTAAACATGACTTTCGCCGCATCAATCCCCAGGAATCACGCATTCTCCTAATGGAGGGCGGCCCGCGCGTCTTGCCAGCCTTTCCTGAAGATTTGTCCACCAAGGCAGAAAAATCCGTCACGCGCCTTGGCGTCGAGGTAATGAAAGGCGTGATGGTCACCGACATCGATGGCCACGGCGTAACTTTCCGGCGCGGTGACGTCACCGAGCGCTTGGCCGCTCACACCGTGCTCTGGGCCGGCGGCGTGATGACCACGCCCTTCGGGAAAACACTTGCCGAACGCACCCACGCCGAAACGGACAAAAGCGGCCGCATCAAAGTAAACGCCGTCCTCACCATTCCCAACTATCCGGATATTTTTATCGTCGGCGATTTGTCGCATGCCACGGAAAAGGACGGTCATCCGCTACCAGGGGTCGCGCAAGTGGCCATCCAGGGCGGCGCTTTCGCCGCCAGGACCATTCGCGCGCGCATCGCCGGAGAGAAAACGCCAGCGGCCTTTCACTATTTCAACAAGGGTGACATGGCGGTGATCGGCCGCGCGTCTGCGGTCGCCAATATTTTCGGATTCCATCTTTCGGGCGTGTTCGCCTGGTTCACCTGGCTCTTCATCCATCTCATCTACATCGTGCAGTTTCAGAGCCGCGTGATGGTTTTCATTCAATGGGGCTTCGAATATCTCACCTTCAGCCGCGGCGCCCGCTTGATCACCGGAACCGCGGCGACTGATTCCATCAAGCAGACTGGCGCGCTTGGAACCCCAGCCGACGGGGAATAAACGGCATCGCTTCCGAATTCGTCGGGCAGTTCCGCAAAAGCGCTCTCTCCCATAAACGTATCGCGTATCTGCCGCCTGCTCTCTAATACTTATAGATTACTGTTACTTCCTTAATTAAAAAACGCGTGAACTTAGCTGCGCCTCTCATCAAAAAACCTGTCCTGCCGTACGCCTCCTGTCCTTGCGAGCATAATTTCCGGCAATTTTTAAACTAAGCACCACTGCACCACTTTTAGGCCTGCGTTCAGTAGTGGCGACTTCCTCCGATCTCTATTCTGCATTTGCTTCGGAACCCCCCTTCTGTCCTCCGAGCAAAAACGCAGTCCGCCTTCGCGGC
This sequence comes from Candidatus Acidiferrum sp., assembly GCA_036564765.1. Taxonomy (GTDB): domain Bacteria; phylum Acidobacteriota; class Terriglobia; order Acidiferrales; family UBA7541; genus Acidiferrum. The sequence goes on from DATCOK010000696.1 coordinate 4,258, forward strand.
TGAAAGAGACAGGAGTTTAACGTGCGAAACTTTAAGAAGAGTTCAGGGGTTGCAATTCTAGTTTTCGCGCTGTCGGGAACCGTGGCGCAAGCCGGCCCGAATGGCCACTGCCCGCGGTCCAAGTTCGCTACCTGCGGCGTCACGCAAGCGCCCGCCATCACCACGCAGCCCGCCAGTCAGACAATCACCGCCGGTCAACCCGTCGCCTTTTCCGTAGCCGCCAGCGGCACCGGGCCGTTGACCTATCAGTGGAAGCGCAACGGCGCGGCCATCAGTGGCGCCAACCAAGCTAGCTATTCCACCTCCACCTCGACTTCCGACAATGGCGCGCAATTCAGCGCCACGGTCAGCAACTCCGCCGGCGCCGCAACCAGCAACGCCGCCGTACTCACCGTGGATCCTTCTGTGGTGGCTCCCTCGATCACGGCGCAACCATCCAGCGTCAACGTAACCGCTGGCCAGTCCGCATCCTTTTCTATCGCAGCTTCCGGCACCGGTCCGCTCGCGTATCAATGGAATCGCAACGGCGCAGCCATCAACGGAGCGAATTCTTCCAGCTACACAATTTCTGCGACGGTGGTTGGTGACAATTCAGCGCAGTTCAGCGCCATGGTAAGTAACAGCGCCGGCAGCATTGCCAGCGCCCCCGCCACTCTGTCTGTGACCGCTGCGGTCGTCGCTCCTTCCATCACTTCGCAGCCGCTCTCCCAGACCGTCACCCAAGGCCAAGCCGCAACCTTCTCGGTGGCCAGCACCGGAACCGCACCAATGACCTATCAGTGGAGCCGCAACGGCGCGGCCATTGCCGGCGCCAATTCCTCCACCTACACAACTCCCGTCACCACGTCTTCCGACAACGGCTCGCAATTCGCCGTTAGCGTCAGCAACAGCGCCGGCTCCCTGACCAGCGGCGCCGCCGCCCTTACGGTGCAAGCCCCGGCACTTCCCTCGGGCTGCGCACTGTCTTCTGGAACCTGGGCCAACTCCTCGCTTCCCCAAGCCCAGATGGATACTTTCCGCATCTCGTTCGACGCCACTCCGTCCGTCTCGCCCATGGACGGCGTCACAGGCCTCTCCTTCGGCCCGGCTGCCGCCTACACCGATCTGGCCACCGCGGTGCGCTTCAACTCCACCGGCACCATCGATGCCGTCAACGGCACCACCTTCAGCGCCGCCTCCGCCATTCCGTTCACCGCCGGAGTCGCTTATCACTTCATCCTGGACGTGTATATTTCTACTCACACCTACAACGCCTACGTGGTCATCAATTCCACGCAGACCGTCATCGGCAGCAACCTTGCATTCCGCTCCACGCAGGCCACCGCCGCAGCGCTGAGTAATCTCGGCTCCATGGCCGCCGCGGGCACGGACACGATTTGCAACATAGCTCTCTCCGCCGCTCCAGCCACCGCGCCTGCCATCACCACGCAGCCGCTCAGCCAGTCCGTAACCGCCGGCCAGACCGCCACTTTCTCGGTAACCGCCACGGGCACCGCCACCTTGAACTATCAATGGTTGAAGAACGGTGCGCCCATCAGCGCCGCGACTTCCTCCAGCTATACCACTCCGGCGACCACGCTATCCGACAACAACACGCAATTCAGTGTGGCCGTCTCCAACGCCGCGGGCAGCGT
>DATCOK010000697.1:0-6396 GCA_036564765.1 Candidatus Acidiferrum sp.
CGTGGATTTACACCGCGGTGTTGATGGTGTTGATTGGCACGGAACTGGACACCACGTTGCGGGAGATGAAGCACCAACCTAAATAGTCGTTCGCACCGTTCTACAAATTTCGCTTTCGGGCATCTAATTTAATATCCGCCATGCCTCGTTCTCCCCAGCCATCGATTGCTTCGAACGTCACACCCGAGAACTCCACGAGGATTGACGCGCAATTGTTTCATCCCGCGGCGCGGGAATGGTTCGAAGCCGTGTTTCCAGGGCCGACGAAGCCGCAGGTGCAGGGATGGCCGGCGATTGCGCGCGGAGAATCGACGCTAATTCTGGCACCCACGGGCTCGGGGAAAACGCTCGCGGCATTTCTGTGGTGCATCAACCGGCTGATGTTTGCGCCGGCACCGCCAAAGAACGAGCGCTGCCGCGTGGTTTACATTTCTCCGATCAAAGCCCTGGCCGTGGACGTAGAGCGCAATTTGCGCGCGCCGCTGGTGGGGATCGCGCAGGCGGCCAAGCGTCTGGGAGCGGAATTTCACGAGCCGCAAGTGGCGATTCGGACAGGAGACACGCCGCCCGCGGAACGAGCGCGATTCATGCGGCACCCCGCGGACATTTTAATTACCACGCCAGAATCGCTGTATCTGTTGCTGACTTCCAATGCGCGGGATTCGATGCGCTCAGTGGAGACGGTGGTCATCGATGAAATACACGCGCTGGTACCGAGCAAACGCGGGTCGCATCTGGCGCTGTCGATCGAACGACTGGAGCATTTGTGCGGGCGGCGGCTGCAAAGGATTGGGCTTTCGGCGACGCAGCGGCCGCTGGAGGAAGTAGCGCGCTATCTGGGTGGGGTGGAAAGTCCGGCCGGGAAGGAAACGGCGAAGGCGGATGATTCCGACGAGATGCAGGAGGAGGCCGAGAAGGATTTGCCGGCGATTCAGTACCGGCCGGTGACCATCATCGATGCGAGCGAGCGCAAGCGGCTGGACTTGCGAGTGGAAATTCCGGTTGAGGACATGACCCGGCTGGACGAAGTGGATCTGTTGCCGAGCGGGCCGGCGTCGCAAGGACCGGTGCGGCCGTCAATCTGGAGCGCGATTCATCCGAAGTTGCTGGAACTTGTGCGGGCGCACCGCTCGACGCTGATTTTTGTGAATAGCAGGCGGTTGGCGGAGCGAATTTCCGGGGCGTTGAACGAACTGGCGGGAGAAATTCTGGTTCGCGCGCATCACGGCAGCGTGGCGGTGGCGCAACGCAAAGAGATTGAGGATCGGTTGAAGCTAGGGACTTTGCGCGGTCTGGTGGCGACTTCTTCACTGGAACTGGGAATTGATATGGGCGCCATCGACCTGGTGGTACAGATCGAGTCGCCGTCCTCGGTGGCGAGTGGGATGCAGCGTGTGGGACGCGCGAGCCATCATGTGGGCGCGGTGAGTTCGGCGGTGATTTATCCCAAGTATCGCGCGGACCTCGTGGCGTGCGCGGCGATCACGCGGGCGATGTATGAGGGAAACGTGGAGTCGGTGCATTACCCGCGGAATCCGCTGGACGTTTTGGCGCAGCAGATCGTGGCGATGGTAGCGGTCGAGCCGTGGGGCGTGGCGGATATTTTTAGGGTGGTGCAGTCGGCTGCGCCATATGCGGGATTGACGCTGGGCGCGTTCGAAAGTTTGCTGGACATGCTTTCGGGGCGGTATCCGTCGGATGAGTTCGCGGAATTGCGGCCGCGGCTCACGTGGGACAGACTGGCGAATAAACTGACGACGCGGCAAGGCGCGCGCAACGTTTCCATCATCAATGGCGGAACGATTCCGGATCGCGGCTTGTATGGGGTGTTTTTGGCGGGTGCCACGATAGGCGCGCGTGTCGGGGAACTGGACGAGGAGATGGTGTTTGAGAGTCGCGCTGGCGACACCATCATTCTAGGCGCTTCAACCTGGCGCATTGAAAATATTTCGCATGATCGCGTGCAGGTTTCGCCCGCACCAGGCGAGCCCGGGAAAATGCCGTTTTGGCATGGCGACACGCCGGGTCGGCCTGCGGAGTTTGGAGAAAAAATTGGGGCGATGACGCGGGAGCTGCTGCGGCTGCCGCGCTCCGTAGCATTCACGAAGCTGGTGGAAGAGCACAGCCTAGATACTAATGCTGCGGAAAACCTGCTGCGTTATCTGGAAGAGCAGGCGGCAGCGACGCAGCGGGTGCCGAGCGATGAAGACGTGCTCCTGGAGATTTGTCGCGATGAATTGGGCGACCGGCGAGTGTGCGTGCTGACCCCATTTGGCAGCCGCGTGCACGCGCCGTGGTGCATGGCGGTGACCGCGCGGTTGCGGGCGGAGCGCGGGCTGGAAGTGGAGTCGATGTGGTCGGACGACGGGTTTGTGCTGCGGCTGCCGGACGGCGACGCGGGTCTGGAGACCGAGGATTTTGTATTGTCGCCGGCGGAGTTGAAGGAGTTGGTGCTGCGGCAGTTGGGGTCGACCTCTTTGTTCGCTGCAAAATTTCGCGAGGCGGCTTCGCGGGCGTTGCTTTTGCCGAAGCGCCGGCCGGGGATGCGCGCGCCGTTGTGGCAACAGAGAAAGCGCGCGTCGGATTTGCTGGCGGTGGCATCGCGGTTTTCTTCTTTCCCGATCATTCTCGAAACGTACCGTGAGTGCATTCGCGATGTGTTTGATTTGCCGGCGGCGACGAACATCCTAAGCAAAATCCAGCGCGGGGAAATTCGCGTTACCAAGGTCGAGTCGGACAAGCCTTCACCGTTCGCAGCGGCGCTGCTGTTTTCCTACATCGCGAATTACATTTATGAAGGCGACGCACCACTGGCGGAGCGCCGGGCGCAGGCGCTGTCCATCGATCAATCGCAGTTGGAAGAGTTGCTGGGCGATACGGACCTGCGCGAATTGCTGGATGGCGCTGCCCTGGATGAGGTGGAAGCGCGGCTGCAGGCGCTGGAGCCGGATTATCAGGCCAAGCATGCAGATGGTTTGCATGATTTGCTGCTGAAGTTGGGGGATTTGTCGGAGGCGGAAATTGCGGCGCGATGCGCTACTCCGGAGGTGGCGGCATCGATCGCGGAATTGATCAATGCGCGGCGGGCGGTGCGCGTGCGCATTGCCGGAGAATCGCGTGTGATCGCGGTGGAGTACGCGGGGCGGTATCGCGACGCGTTTGGCACGCCGCTGCCGCCCGGGCTCGCGGAAGTATTTCTCGAAAAGAGCGGCGATCCGTTGACGGAAATTGTGCGGCGGTATGCGCGAACGCACGGGCCCTTTACCAGTGGCGATCTTGCGGCGCGGTATCAACTGCAGGCACCGGCGGTGGAAACGGTGCTGCGCGGTTTGAATTCGCAAGGGAAATTGCTGGAGGGCGAATTCCGGCCGAATGGCCATCACCGCGAGTGGTGCGAACCGGAAGTGCTGCGGCAGATCCGGCGGAAGAGCTTGGCGCGGCTGCGGCGGGAAATCGAGCCGGTGGAGCAAGCGACGTTCGTGAGATTTGCGACGCGCTGGCAGGGCGTGACGGTGCAACGGCGCGGGTTGGATGCGCTGCTGGATACGATTGAGGCGCTGCAAGGTGCGGCGCTGCTGGCGTCGGAACTGGAGACGGAAATTTTGCCGGCGAGGATTGCGGATTATCAGCCGGGCTTTCTGGATACGTTGATGGCGGTGGGGGAAGTTACCTGGGTGGGCGTGGAACAGATTGGAGACCGTAATGGGCGCATCGCTCTTTATTTGACTCCGTCTTTGCCGTTGCTGCGACTGCCCGAAATGGTGGCGACGACGCCGAGCGGAACGCCTAGTGCGGACCGCGCGGAGAAGATTGCGGCGTTTCTGGCGGCGCAAGGTGCGTCGTTTTTTTCGGAAATTCACGCGGCTTGCGGCGGGGGATTTCCGGGCGATACGGTGGATGCGCTATGGGGGTTGGCGTGGGCCGGGAGGATCACCAACGACACGTTTTATCCGTTGCGGAAACTGTTGCGGCCTGATGATCGTAAAAACAGGCGCGAGGTGATGGAAAACGAGCGACCGGGTTCGCCGGGATATTTGCAGCGGCTGCATTCGCGAAGTTCGAGCGGGCAGGCGCATGGAAGATGGTCCTTGCTGAGGCAGCGGATTTCGGTGGCGCTGACGCCGACACAGTGGAGCGCGAACGTGGCGCAGCAATTGCTGCAGCGGCACGGGATTGTAATGCGCGAAACGGCTATCGCAGAGAGTATTCAGGGTGGCTACAACACGGTGTATCCGGCGTTGAAGACCATGGAGGATAGCGGGTGGGTGCGTCGCGGGATGTTTGTCGCGGGATTGGGCGCGGCGCAATTCGCCATGCCGGCAGCGGTGGACATGCTCCGGAGTTTGCGCATCGATCCGGCGACGCCGGAAGTTTTGCATCTAGCATCGACGGATCCGGCGAATCCGTACGGGGCGCTGCTACCGTGGCCGAAGGTGGATGGCGATGCGGTTGCGCATCACTCGATGGCACGAACCGCGGGGGCTTCGGTGGTTTTGATCAACGGGCAAATGGCGGCGTTTTTGCGGCGGCGAAATCCGAGCGTGCGGATATTTCTTCCGGAGTCGGAACCGGAACGCGGGCAATTTGCGCGCGAGCTGGCGAAGAGACTGGCGGAGATCGCGATTCGAAGGCAGAGCCGGCGGCAGGGATTGCTGGTTGGAGAGATCAATGGGGGACCGGCGCGCGAGCATGAGTTGGCGGCGCACCTGGAGGATGCCGGATTTGTGAATACGGTGCTGGGCTTTCAGATGCGGCGGGCCAAGCCATTAGTGGTTGCTGCGGATTCGGGCGCGGAAGCGGAAGAGCACGACGCGGCAGACATTCAGGAAAGCGCGTGAGATGCCGGAAGGCGACACAATTTTTCGTGCGGCACGGACGTTGAATCTGGCGCTGGGCGGGCAGACGGTGACGTCTTTCGAATCGGCGCTGCCGCATTTGACGCGCGTGGACGTGGACAAAGGGATCGTCGGACTCAAGCTCGAAAAAGTGGAGGCCCTGGGGAAATGGATGATGATCCATTTTTCTGGCGGGCTGATTCTCTTGTCGCACATGCTGATGAGCGGAAGCTGGCACATCTACCGGCCGGGCGAGAAGTGGAAGCGCAGCCGGTACGACATGCGAGTAGTGATCGGAACGGAAAAAATACTGGCGGTGGCGTTTAAAGTGCCCATCGCGGAATTTCATACCGCGGAATCGCTGGAACGGCGGCCGGGATTCAAGTCGGTAGGGCCGTCGACGCTGGCGACGAGATTCGATGAAGGCGAGGTGGTGGCGCGGCTGCGTTCGCGGCCGGAGCTGGAGATTGGAGTCAGTTTGCTGACGCAGTCGTTGTTGTCGGGAATTGGGAATGTTTTTAAGTCGGAAGTGTGTTTCGCGTGCGGGATACACCCGTTTCGAACGGTGGGGTCGCTGAGCGACGAGCAGTTGCGGTGCCTGGTGTCGCAAGCGCGAAAGTTCATGCTGGCTAACGTGACGGATGCTTCGGGTGATGGCATCGTGACGTTTGTGCCGCTGCGGCGAACCACCGGGCGCGCGAATCCCGCGGAGCGATTGTGGGTGTATCGGCGCACCGGAGAGCCGTGCCGGCGATGCGGAACGACCATCGTGGCGCGCAAACAGGGCGTGGAGGCGCGCACTACTTTCTGGTGCCCGCAGTGCCAACCGGTAGGGGCGCAGCGCGCCAGCGCTTAGAGCATGCGCCGGTTCGTGGAAGCGTGTGAAGCGGTAGGCGCGACGACCAAGAAGCTCGCGAAGGTAGCGCGCGTGAGTGAATTGTTTCTGGCGCTGCCACTGCAAGATGCCGCGAGCGCGGCGACTTTTTTGACGGGCCGGCCGTTTGCGCACCGCGATGAACGAGTATTGGGAGTGGGCGGCTCCCAACTGGCAAAAATCGTGGCGCAGATTGCGGGCGCGGATGCAGCGGAGCTTGGAAAGAGTTACCGGGCGCACGGTGATCTTGGCGACATGGCCGAACATTTACTGCTGAAGCGGGCCAGCACCGCGGATATTTCTCTCCAACAAGTGGCCAACATGTTTGACCAGCTGCCGAACGCGCGCACGTCCGCGCAAAAGATGGCGCTGGTGAAAGAGCTGTTCACGCCGATGAGCGCGGGTGAAGTGAAATACGCGATCAAAATTATGACCGGGGATTTGCGGATCGGCTTGAAAGAAAGCCTGGTGGAGGAGGCTATCGCGAAAGCGTACGAACGGCCGATAGAGGCGGTTCGGCGGGCGAATATGTTAACCGGCGATATTGGCGAGACGCTGCGATCGGCGGCGGTGAACGAACTGGCGGCGATTCGCATGCGGTTGTTTGTACCCATTGGATTTATGCTGGCGACGCCGGTGGAGACCGCGGTAGAGATCTTGCCGGAAGGCCGCGGTGCGGTGCTGGTG
>DATCOK010000698.1:0-6437 GCA_036564765.1 Candidatus Acidiferrum sp.
GTGGGCGGGACGGGAAATATTCAGAAGCGGGTGCGTTCGCTCACGTCGAAGGATTTGCTGATCGCCATCAGCTTCAAGCAAGGCTTGCGTGAAACCGTGGAAGCCGCGTTGCGCGCCAAGAAGCAGGGCGTTCCGACATTCGGCATTACGGATGGGGATGACACGCCTATCGCGAGGATTTGCGACAACTTCTCCGTGACTTTGGTGAGCAGCGTTTCCTTCGCCAATTCTTACGTCGCGCCCATGGCGCTGATCGGAACGATCCTGGTGGCCTGCGCGCACACGCGTACCGCGCGGACGCTGGCGCTGCTGCGCCGCAGCGAGCAGGAAGATCGCACCGATCATCGTTGGTACTGGTCTCCAACAAATGACCGAGACTAAAACTTCCGCAGCGGCAGGGAAGTCCGCGGCGGCGAGCTCATCGGCGCAAGCGGATAGTGTCGTGGTTCGCGCGCTCGAAGGCGTGGAGGAAATGTCCGTCGGCGTGCAACTGCAGCAAGCGATCTGGGGATACAGCGCGGTCGACACGGTGCCCGAGCAGATGTTTGTGGTGGCCAAGGAAAGCGGCGGGCAAGTGCTGGCGGCTTTCTGTGGTGAGGAACCGGTGGGATTCGCTTTGGCCTTCGCCGGCATCCATCACGGCGCACATTATTTGCATTCGCACATGGTGGGCATTCTGCCGGAATTTCAGAATCGCGGGGTCGGGCGCTTGCTGAAGTTGGCGCAACGCAAAGATGCTCTGGCGCGGAATATTGAGCTGATCGAGTGGACTTTTGATCCGCTGCAACTGAGAAACGCGCACTTCAACATCGTGCGCCTCGGCGCGATTGCGCGCCGCTACATCCCGAATTGCTACGGCCGGACCACCAGTCCGCTGCACGCGGGATTGCCGACCGACCGACTGGTCGCGGAATGGTGGGTGGGCTCCAAGCGGGTGCGGGAGGCGGTCGAAAATGTGCGCGAGGTTCCGCAAACTGCGGGGCGCATTTCCCTTCCCGCCAACGTTCGTGAGATTTGCGTGAATGACGTTCCACTTGCCGAAGAAGTTCAGACGCGCATGCGCGAACAGTTCCAGGAACAATTCGCCGCGGGACGCGCCGCGGTGGGATTCGAGTTCGGCGAGTCGCAGGGAAGTTATCTTTTGGAGCATTATGAAGATTGAACGCATCGTACTGCGCGAAGTGCACATGCGGCTCAAGGCGCCGTTCGAAACCAGTTTCGGCGTGACGCAGAACCGGCGCATCTTGCTGGTCGAAGTCGTGGCGGATGGGGCCAGCGGTTGGGGCGAAGTCACCGCCGGGGAAACGCCGGCCTACAACGCGGAGACCACCGACACTTCCTGGCACATTATTTCGGATTTCATCGCACCAGCGATCGTGGGGAAGAATTTGAACGGCGCCTCGGATTTTCCGGCGCTTTTTTCGCACATTCGCGGCAACGAGATGGCCAAGAGCGGCGTGGAAAACGCGCTGTGGCACGCGGAATCTCTGTGTCGAGGGACTTCTCTTTCGAAACTTCTCGGCGGTACGACCACTGAGATTGCTTGCGGTGTTTCTCTGGGCATCCGCGAAAACCCCGCGGCGCTGGTAAAACGAGTGGAAGAAGAGTTGCGCAGCGGTTATCAGCGCATCAAGTTGAAGATCAAGCCCGGCAAGGACCTCGACTTTGTGGCCGCGGTTCGCAAGCAATTTCCGGACATTCGCTTGTCCGTGGACGCCAACTCCGCGTACAGCCTGGACGACATAGCGCACCTCAAATCGCTGGATGAATTCAGCCTGCTGATGATGGAGCAACCACTGAGCTGGGACGATATCTACTCACACTCCAAACTGCAATCGCAGATCAAAACAGCTATCTGTCTTGATGAGTGCATTTACAACACGCGCCACGCGGTGACGGCCATCGAGTTGAGAGCCTGCCGGATCATTAACATCAAATTGGGCCGGGTGAGCGGACACACTGAAGCGCGGCTCATACAGGAGGCGTGCCGCGAGCGCAACATTCCCGTTTGGTGTGGCGGAATGCTCGAATCCGGGATCGGGCGCGCACACAACATCGCAATGTCTACGTTGCCTGGGTTCAATTTGCCCGGCGATGTTTCCGCCAGCCAGCGATATTGGGCCGACGACATTGTCGATCCCGTTGTGGAAGTCACGGCCAAGGGCACCATCCGCGTTGCCGAAACTGCGGGACTCGGTTACGAAGTACGCCGCGATCTGGTGGAAAAGATTACGGTGCGAAACAACGAGTGGAGAGCGCAGCATGCGTGAAGCTAGGTTCCGCCGAGTGTCGGATGAAGTGACGAATTTATGGGCGCAGAAAAGTGGCCGGCGGAGCGCGACGATCCTCTCCAGATATATATGGGCGCTTGGCTGCGTACTGCTTATCGCCGCGCCGCTACTCATTGCGAGTCGAGCTGCCGCACAAACCAACGAGACCACGCCGCGCAAGGACTATGCGAAAGTGGTCGACACGCTGCGCCCGTTCATCCAGCAACAGATGCAGGAGAAGGGCCTGCCGGCGCTGTCCATTGCGATCATTGACGATCAGCAGATCGTGTGGGCGCAGGGTTTCGGCATGGCCGATCCCAAAGCAAAGATTCCGGCGACCGCTGACACCGTTTATCGCATCGGCTCGGTTTCAAAATTGTTCACGGACATCGCCATCATGCAGCAAGTGGAGCGCGGCGAGCTGAATCTCGACGCCCCGATCACGGAATACTTACCGGACTTTCATCCGCGGAATCCTTTTAATTCTCCGATCACGCTTCGCCAACTGATGTCGCATCGTTCGGGTTTGCTGCGCGAGCCCCCGGTGGGAAATTATTTTGAAACGACGCAGCCTACGCTGGCCGCGACGGTACGCAGCCTGAACGATACCGAGCTCGTTTATGCGCCGAATACGCACACGAAATATTCCAACGCGGCGATCGCCGTTGTCGGCTACGTTCTGGAAACCCGCAGCCACCAACCTTTCGCGGACTATTTGAAAACTGCCGTGCTGAATCCAATGGGTTTACGCCACAGCTCGTTTCAGCCGGATCCAACAATCGTCGCGAATCTCGCCAAAGCGGAAATGTGGACCTATGACGGCCTGCACTTCGAAGCGCCGACATTTCAACTGGGCATGGCGCCCGCCGGAAGCATGTACTCCACAGTGAAAGATCTTGGGCGCTTTGCGAGCGTGCTGCTAGCCCGCGGAAAAACGGAAAACGGGGTGATGCTCAAGGCGGAAACTCTCGATCAAATGTGGTCGCCACAATTTCCGAATCCCGGCGGGCGCGTCTTTGGATTGGGGTTTCAGGTGCGTGCGCTCGACGGACATCGTTTGGTTGGGCACGGCGGGGCAATTTATGGGTTTGCCACCACGCTCGATCTGCTCCCGGAAGATAAAGTCGCGGTGGTGGTTTTTGCCACTAAGGACGCGGTGAATGCGGTTACGGAACGCATCGGTGAAGAGACGTTGCGTCTCGTTTTGGCGCATCGCGAAGGAAGGCCGCTCGCGCTGCCCGCGGTAACCGGGGCGGTTCCGGTCGAACTCGGCCGCAGGCTCGCAGGGCGATACGGCAATGGTGATGAAGCCGTTGAGCTGGAGTACCTCGGCGGTCACCTCAGTCTGCGCAAGGTTTCGGGCGGCGAACAATTGGAATTGCGGACGCTCGGAGACGATTTGATCGCAGACGGTCCGGTTGGCTACGGCCTCAAAGTCACGCCGATGGCAGAGGGCATACGCATCGATTCAAAAACGCTCGCAAAAGTTTCGACGCCGATGCCCCCGCCCGTCCCGGAAAAGTGGCGGGGCCTCATCGGCGAGTACGGATGGGATCACGACATCCTGTACGTATTTGAAAAGGATGGCCGGCTGAACGTTTTGATTGAATGGATGGAGTTCGACGCGCTTACGCAGGTGAGCGACGACGTTTTCAAGTTTCCTACAAGCGGTTTGTATGACGGCGAGAAGGCCGCCTTCACACGCGACACCTCCGGCACGGCAACACAGGTGCAAGTTAGCGGAGTGGTTTTCAAGCGCCGCAACATTGGCGGCGTCGATGGAGGGATCTTCCGCATCCCGACAGTCCCAAATTTTGTACAACTTCGGGACCGTGCGCTGGCGAGTCAGCCGCCGAAAGAGAATGGCGAGTTTCGAAAGGCCGACCTCGTCGATGTCGCGGCGCTCGATCCAAAGATTAAGCTCGATATTCGTTATGCCACCACCAACAACTTCCTGAGCACTCCGGTGTATTCGCAGGCGCGGGCTTTTCTGCAACGGCCCGCCGCTGAAGCGCTGTTGCGCGCGCACAAGAAATTGATGGCGCTGGGCTATGGGCTGCTGATTCACGACGCCTATCGTCCTTGGTACGTCACGAAAATATTCTGGGACGCCACACCCGACGACAAAAAAATCTTCGTGGCCGACCCGAGCCAGGGTTCGAGACACAATCGTGGCTGCGCGGTCGATTTGTCCATTTACGATCTGGCGACCGGAAAGCCGATCGAGATGACCGGTGTTTACGACGAGATGTCCGAGCGTTCCTATCCCGGTTATCCGGGCGGCACTTCCCGGCAGCGCCGGCACCGCGGACTGCTTCGGCGAGTGATGGAGAACGAAGGTTTCCTGGTGTACGAGTTCGAATGGTGGCACTTCGACTACGGCGACTGGCAAAAATATCCCATTCTCAACCTGACGTTCGAACAGCTTGGCGCCAACAAGGCTGCGCAATACAACGTAGAACCCGCGGACCTCTGGTATTCGCGTCGGACACAAAGTTCGCTTCTTTTCTCGGAGGCTTGGTCACCGGTAAAACTTCTAGCGAGCTACTCCATACAAAATCCTTCGGACAAACCTTTGCGAGGTATCCAGTGAATAGAAAACAATCCAGCCACGTCCTGATTGCCGCCAGTTGTTTAGCCTCTCTGCTGATCACGCCTACGCTACCTGCGCAGACGGGGGAAACTCTCGATCAGCGCATTAAGAACGTAATGGCGCGCCCGGAATTTCGGCATGCCCGGTTTGGAATTAAATTTATTACCGCAGATTCCGGCGAGGTTGTTTATAAATTAAACTCGCCGCAACTGTTCGTTCCCGGATCCACGACCAAACTTTTGAGTGAAGGCACGATGCTCGAAGTGTTGGGCGGCGACTACCGCTTCCACACGAAAATTTATCGCACTGGACCCATCACAAAAGATGGAACGCTGCAGGGCGACCTGGTGCTGGTGGCCAGCGGCGATCTAGATCTTTCGAATCGCATTCAAGCGGACGGTTCGCTGGCGTTTGAAGATGAGGACCATTCTTATGGCGGACCCGACAGCAAAGGCCTGCCGGGCGAGCCACTGGCGGTCATCCGCGATTTTGCCAAGCAGGTGGCGGCAAAAGGAGTCAAGCGCGTCAAAGGCCGCGTGCTGGTGGACATTTCGCTTTACCCGGAGGGCTATCGTGAGCTGGGCACGGGCGTGGTGGTTTCTCCGATTGTGGTGAACGACAACGTGGTCGACGTGGTGATCACTCCGGGCCCCACGGAAAATTCCCCGGCGCAATTGAAAATTTCGCCGCAGACTTCCTATCTGACCATCACCAATAAAGCCACTACTGGGAAAGCTGGGTCGAAGCCGACGGTCACCTACTCGGACGAAAAACAAAATCCCGACGGCTCGCGAGCAATTTCCGTGACGGGGAGTTTTCCGCTCGACGGCAAACCCACCATGGCGTCCTACGCTGTGCCGGAGCCCAGCCGGTTCGCGGCTACGGTGCTGGTGGAGGCGCTGAAGCAGGAAGGCATCACTTCATCGCTGGCCGCCCCCGGGGATTCAATCGACTTCAAAGCTCTGGCCGCCAATTACAAAGCGGAAAACGTAATTGCCGAGCATGTTTCCCCACCTCTAAAAGAGGAAGTGAAAATCACGCTGAAGGTCAGCCAGAATCTGCACGCCAGCAGCATGCCGTATCTGCTGGGCGCACTGACGGCTCATAAAGACACGGAAATCGAGCAAGCAGGCTTCGACGTGGAGCACGATTTCCTTAGCAAGGCTGGCTTGGATTTGAGCGGCGCGGCGCAAAGCGATGGAGCGGGCGGCAATGCTTATTTTTCGCCGGACTTCATGACCCGTTATCTTTTATTTATGTCGAAGCAGAAAGACTACGCAGATTTTTATCGCGGAATGCCCATTCTTGGAAAAGATGGCACGCTGGTAAAAATTCAGGTGAATTCTCCAGCGGCCGGGCATGTGCACGCGAAGACCGGAACGTATGGCGTTTACGACGCGTTGAACAAGAAGTTGATGGTCACCGGCAAGGGTCTTGCGGGTTACATGGACACGGCCAGCGGGAAGCATCTCATTCTGGCGCTGTACGTCAACATGGTTTCTGTTCCGCTCGACGATCCGGAAGCCACACAAAAAATCGCCGGCGAAGCGCTGGGTGAAATTGCCGCCGCGGCG
>DATCOK010000699.1:0-6802 GCA_036564765.1 Candidatus Acidiferrum sp.
CTGTACGACTACTACCTGGTTCCAGCGGGCGGTTACTTCGGCACCAAGAAAGCCAACGAGCCGGTGCACGTGCAGTATTCTTATGACAATAATTCCGTGGCGGTGATCAACAGCACCTACGTGCCGCTCAAGGGCATGAAAGTTACCGCGAAGATTTACGATCTGGACGCCAGCGAGAAGGGCACGAAGGACGCCACGCTGGACCTTGCACCGGACAGCGCGGTGACGGCCTTCGAACTGCCGACGCCGGACGGGCTCAGTACCACGTATTTTCTGCGCCTACAATTGCAGGACGCGGCCGGAAAATTGGTCAGCGACAATTTTTACTGGCTTTCGACCAAAGCGGACACGCTCGACTGGAGCCACAAACAAGACACGGTGTACACGCCGCAAGCGGAGTTCGCGGATCTCACCGGGCTGGCTTCGCTGCCGGAAGTGAAACTCGACGTGACCGCCTCGACCAAACGCGACGCCGGAAAAAACACCACTCGCGTCACGGTAAAAAATCTCGGCAGCAGCATTGCCTTCATGGTACATCTGCGCGCGGCCCGCAACCACGCGGGCACGGACATCACGCCGATTCTCTGGGAAGATAATTATTTTTCGCTCCTGCCCGGAGAGCAACGCGAAGTCAGCGCGACCTATTCTACGAGCGTGATGGCAGGTGATTCTGCCGTTCTGCAGGTCGAAGGCTTCAACGTTGCCAAACAAACGATAGAGTCCAACACCGCCACCGGCGGCGACAATTAGCTGCTGAATCCGCTCAACGGCAAGAGAAGCATTAAGAAGGGAACTAATTCGTGTTGAGAAAGGCCGCACGAACCGTTCGGATGGCGCGTCATCGCCGCATCGCTGCGCTTGTGTATGTCATAACGGCCTTCCTAGCGGGTCCCGCGAAAGCTCAAAATACTTCGCTGAACTCCGCGATTCCGGTAATCCAATCCATTATCCAGAAGAGTGGGGCGGATGTAGCCGTTGCCTTTCGCACCTTGGACGGCAGGATGGAGTGGTCTTCGCGCGAGCATGAGGCGTTTCATGCGGCCAGCACGATGAAGATTCCGGTAATGATCGAGCTGTTTCACCAGGCCAAGGAAGGGAGGCTCAAGCTTAGCGATCCCCTTACAGTGCGCAATGAGTTTCACAGCATTGTCGACGGCTCGGTTTACAAGCTGGACGCCGGCGAGGATTCGGACGCAGAGCTTTATAAGCTGGAGGGGCGGACACAAACGCTCGAGCAGCTTTGCGAATTGATGATCACCAAAAGCAGCAACCTGGCTACCAATCTGCTCATCGAAAAACTTGGCGTCGCCAATATTCGCGCCACGGTTCACGCATTGCACGCCGACGAAATGAATTTGCTGCGCGGCGTGGAGGACGGCAAGGCGTTCGAGAAAGGTTTGAACAACACCACCAGCGCGTCCGCGCTGCTGACGCTTCTGCAGGCCATCGCGAATTCCACGGCCGTCGACGCCGAGTCCTCGCGGCACATACTGGGAATTCTTGAGCGGCAATCGTTCAATGAAGGAATACCCGCGGGCTTGCCTCCCGGCACGCGCGTGGCCCACAAGACCGGGGAGATCACCAGAATCCATCATGACGCGGCCATCGTTTATGGGCCGCGGCCATTTATCCTGGTGATCCTGGTGCGCGGGCTGGCCGAGAAAAAAGATAGCGCCGCGCTAATGGCTGAAATCGCCCGACAGCTCTACGCCGTGGCCAAGTAGCACCCGCGGCACAAAAAGAACGCAACCCCGCGCCCGCTTAAACTCATCGAATATACTTAGGACCAGCAGCTGCTGCTCGGTCGGCCACCCAGGTTCAGCGGCGCAATCAGCGACCTAACGAGAGGAATCACGATGAACAGCTTCGAACGTTTTCTCAGTGTGGGTGCACTGGCGATATTGTGCTGCGCCGGAGCCTCCGCGGATACGTTGGAATTGAAAGATGGCCGCGTGCTGGAAGGGAAGTATCTGGGCGGCACGCAAGTGATCATTCGCTTTGACGTGGGCGGCGATGTGCAGACTTTCCGCGTCCGAGAAATCACCGCGGTCACGTTTGACCGCGGGCGGCGACGTGATCGCGACGGCGACCGTGATGGCGATTATGGGCGCGATGGGAACCGCCAGGACAATGGCGCGCCGCCACCTCCGCCGGATCAAACCGGGCCGGGTTACGGTGCTCCGCCGCCGAATGGGCCGAATGACGCGCCGGATCAGCCGCGTTCGGATAATTATCCGCAGCCGGGCCGCGACGACCTTGATCGCGACCAGGGTCAGAATCGCGATGACGCGCGTGGACTGGTTTACGCCGCCCCGGGAACGAACGTCACGGTGCCTGCGGGAAAAATGATGCTGGTGCGCATGATTGATAGTGTGGATTCGCGCCACAACCAGGTGGATGACACGTTTCATGCCAGTCTCGAGACCGATCTCGCGGTCGACAATGTGTTGATCGCGCGGAGGGGTGCCGACGTCTATGGGCGGCTGGTTTATGCCAAGGAAGCCGGGCACATGGCCGGAAGTTCCGAGCTGCAGCTGGAGCTCACGCGCATCATCATTGACGGCAAGGAATTTCCGCTGGTCACCGGGGAATACACGTTGAAGGGACGGGGCCGCGGCGCGGACACCGCCAGAAAAGTTGGAGGCGGAGCGGTCGTGGGAGCCATCATCGGCGGGGTCGCCGGCGGAGGAACGGGCGCGGCGATCGGCGCGGGCGTCGGTTCCGCGGCGGGCGCGGGGGTGCAGATTCTCACGCGCGGGCATGACGTGCGGGTTCCCAGCGAAACATTGCTAGAGTTCCGACTCGACCAGCCAGTCAACGTGATTCCGACGCAGAACTAGTCCGTCTGCGGTTTCATCAATCGCATCGCATCGGAGCTGAAGGAACGGGGCGCGCTGTTCGTGCTCCGTTTTTATTTTTCGCTTTATGCTCGTCCCAAAATGTCGATTCGCCGCCTGGTGCGGCTCTTTGGCGCTGTTATCCAATTAGCATCACTACAGCGAACTTCGGTCTTGCCACTCTCGCTGTTAGTGAATAAGCTACCCCATCTACTGGAGAGATAACCGTGCCCAAAGAAAAACCACGAGTGAATATCGGCGAAGTGATCAAAACCTACCGCAGCCAGCGCGGCCTGTCGCAAGGCGACATCGAGCGCCGCACCGGCCTGCTGCGCTGCTACCTGTCGCGCGTGGAGAACGGTCACACCGTGCCCTCGCTCGAGACTCTCGCGAAAATTGCCGAAGCCATGGATATTTCGCTGGCGGATTTTTTCCCGGGCACGGAAACGCCGCGGGACAAAGAGACCCAGAAAATGCTGGGCGAACTTTCGCAGGACGAAATTCGCTTCCTGGCGGAAATCAAGCGTTACAGCATCACGCTTTCGGATGGGGATAAGCGGCTGGTGCTGGCGATGATTCGCAAGATGGCTAGCTTGCTGCCGTTGCCGGTCGCGCGCAAGCCCATCGCGCGGCGCCCAACCGTTTAATAGTCCTAATTTGTCGCAAATCAATGCACGCTATCCGCGCTAAGAAACCGTTAGGCGCGGTTGCCGTTGCGCACTAGGCGAATCGCATCTGGCAGTGCTGCATCGCCGTTGCTGTTTCCCGCCGTGGTAGTTTCCGCGTCCTCAAATTCCAGCGAGCCTTCACCGGGGGCCAGAAATAAATTGGCCTCCACTTCGTGCTGCTTCGTGTACAGATCGAAGTAGCGGCCGCCGGCAGCGTACAGCGAAGCGTGTGTTCCACGCTCAATGATACGGCCGGCTTCGACGACCAGAATCTGGTCGGCTCGGCGGATGGTCGACAGGCGATGGGCGATCACGAAGGTGGTTCGCCCACGCATTAGATAGCGCAGGCCTTCTTGAATCAGTGCCTCCGATTCGGAATCAAGGCTGGAAGTGGCCTCGTCGAGGATTAGAATTCGCGGGTCCGCCAGAATCGCTCGCGCGATGGAGACGCGCTGCTTCTGGCCACCGGAAAGTTTTACACCGCGCTCGCCGACGACCGTGTCGTACGTTTTCTCGAAGGCTTCGGTGAATTCATCCACTCGCGCGATGCGGCAGGCCGCCAGAATTTCCGCTTCGCTGGCTTCCGGGCGCGCAAACGCGACGTTTTCACGAATGGTCCCGTCGAAGAGAAAAGTTTCCTGCAACACGACGCCAAGCTGCGTACGGTAGGACGCCAATTTTACCGTCGAGAGATCCACGCCATCGACCAGCACGCGGCCCTCCGACGGCACGTAAAAAGCAGCAAGCAACCCGATAATGGTCGATTTCCCCGCCCCTGACGGGCCTACCAGCGCGGTCACGGTTCCCGGCTCGGCGTTG
Organism: Candidatus Acidiferrum sp.; assembly: GCA_036564765.1. Taxonomy (GTDB): domain Bacteria; phylum Acidobacteriota; class Terriglobia; order Acidiferrales; family UBA7541; genus Acidiferrum. The sequence continues at coordinate 4,325 of DATCOK010000699.1, forward strand.
AAACTGATTCCGTGTAGCACTTCCTTACGCGTGTCGTAGGCGAAGCTCACGTCTTCGAGCACGACCTGCCCGGTGATGCGCGGCAACTCCACGACGCGCCCGGGCATTTCGTCTTCGATTTTCTCGTCCAGGATTTCGCGGGTGCGCTCGAGACCAGTTATCGCTTCGGTGATCTGCGTGCCGATGGCGACGATCTGAAAGACCGGCGCGACCAGCAACGCGAGAAAAACGGTGTAGGTCAGAAAAGTTCCCAATGTCATGGTGCCCGCGAGAATGCGATGCGCGCCCATGTACATCACCACCGAGCTGACCAGCCCCATCAAGGCCGCGGCCGACAAACTCATGATGGAAGTGGCCGTCAGGGTTCTCAGCACGTTGTCCAGCAGCCGCTGCACTCCGCCGGAGAAAATCTTTTCTTCGCGCTCTTCCGCGTGGTAACCCTTCACCACGCGCACGCCACCCAGCGATTCGGTCAAGCGCCCGGTAACTTCCGCGGTGATTTTGGGGCGAGCGCGGAAAATCGGGCGGATGGTGGCGAAGGCCTTGTTCAATCCCAAGCCAAAGACCAGCAAGACGGTGAACGCGATTAAGGTCATGGAAACGCTGATACGCAACAGCACGACCAGCGCCAGCACGCCGGTCATCAAGCCGCCGGCAAACTCCACCAGGCCGGTCCCGACCAGGTTTCGCACGCCTTCCACGTCGCTCATGATGCGCGAGACGAGCACGCCGGTTTTGTTGGAATCGTAAAAGGCCACCGATAATTTGCCGATGTGGGCCTGCACCTGGCGGCGCAAATCGGCGATCATTTTTTGCGCGGACTTGGAGAGCAGTTGCGTCAGCGTGAAGGACGTCAGCCCCTGCACCACGGTCGCGCCCAGCACAGCCAGCACAATGGGCGTCAGCAGCTGGATGCGGTGCTTACCGATCACGTCGTCGACGAGATATTTGGTGGAAGCCGGTAAAACCAACCCGGCAACGCGGTTCACAGCCATCAAAACCAGACCGAGCACAAGAATTCCGCGCCTCGGCTTGATCAGCTCCCAAACGTGCGGCAGATTTTTCCAGGCATTTTTCTTTTTATTTTTGGGCGCGGTGCTGGAATCTTTTTCGGTGGCCATCGGTGAGGAGCGTTCGACGCCCCTCGTTTTTAGATGTCCGGGCATACGGCCTTGGTATATCGGCTGGGAACGACAGTTTCGATCAGACGTATCGCCGCCAATGCGCGACTGGGAACCGTGAAACTAGTCGGCGCCGGTTCCGCCGCGGGTAGTGGCGGGCACGGCCATGGGAGCGTCGAGGTTCAGCACGCTCGAAATAAATTCGCTTACGGTGATGCCCAGGTGTCCCCACAAACGTTGTTTTAAACTGGTGTAATCCTGGCTGCCGCTGAAAAGATCGCCGACCAACTGACGGAATACCGGGCTGCGGCGCATCAGTTGCACCATGCGCGTGGTGACCGCGGTGCCCAGCACCGAGCCGCGATAGAATCTGCGCACAATGCGCGAGGCGAATTCCAGCTCCGCGGAAAACGACGAGCGGATCCACGCGGGATATTTTTCCGGGCAGCCTTCCGCCAAGGCGCGTCCCAGCAATTCGCCGGAGCGAATGGCGTAAAACAGTCCTTCACCGGTGAGCGGATCGACCCACGCGGCGGCGTCGCCGATCAGCGCCCAATTTTTACCCACCACAGTGCGCTTCGAAAGGGTTTGCTCCTGCGGGGAAGGCAACACGTGGCTATAGAACTTCGCGCCTTCGATGGGAATTTTGTGCCGCTCCACAAAAGTCTTCAGGTGCGCGCGCAACTCCGGGCTGGTGTGCGACTCCATGCTGCCGCAGATGCCCACGGATAAATGGTCGCAGCGCGGGAAGGACCAGACGTAGCCCTCGAAGTGTGGCAAAAATTTAATGGTGATGGCGTCGGCGGTCTGCGGCACGAAATAGCCCTGGGTCATCTCCAACTCGTTGCGCTGCAGCGCGCGGGTTTCCGGCAGCAATTGATTGCGCGCGCCCGCCGCCAGTACCAGAAAATCGGTCTCGCGCCATTCGCCATCGACACAAAAGCGCGGCTTGGTGGTTGCGGTATCAACGCTGAAAACGTGCGAGCGCTGCACCGTGCAGCCAGCGGCCTGGGCGCGATCCAGCAACATGCCGTTCAGCACCGTGCGCGAATAGATCACAATGGGATGAGTCATCTCCAGCGAAGCGTGATGCTCATCGCTGCTGATCAGCTCAATCTCTTTCACCAATTTTTTCGGGTAAGTATTATCGAGCAGGAAAGGGAAGCACTCGATGGCTTTGTGGGTCAGCCCGCCGCCGCAAGGTTTTTCCCACGCCAGGTGCTCGTCATAAATCGTGACTTTGTTGCCGGCGCGCGCCAGTTGCTCGCCGCACATCGCCCCGGAAGGTCCGCCGCCGACGACCGCTATCTCAGCCATTGTTGCGTCTTTCCGGCATGCCGCAAATCCACGGGGAACA
>DATCOK010000700.1:0-2362 GCA_036564765.1 Candidatus Acidiferrum sp.
ACAACCCGCGGAGAATCGAGCTGCCATTCGGCCACCAGGCGGTCGGTCGGCAGCGCGCGGTGCAGCGGGCTGGTGGTTACGCCGTAAAGATTCGGCAGAAATTCGCGGCAGATGGCACCGAGACGATTGAGATTGAAGTAGGCATTGCGAAATTCGAGAGGATCGAAGGTCCAACGGACGATGCGAATATCGCGGCTGAGGGCCTCTTCCCTTTGGAAGAGTTTGATGGCGCGGCCGATGCCGCGGTCGCGATAGTCGTGGTGCACGCCGGTCATGTGCGAGTGCAGATAGACGATTTTGTCGCGCACACCGGCCACTGCGAGAGTGAAGGCCGCCAGTCGCGAACCGTCAAAGGCGCCGAGGACCTGGCCGCCGGTGTGGGCGGCGACAACAAACGCGGTGACAGGCTCGATTTCAAGGTCGGCTTCCTGCCAGATCTCTTTCTGCAGCGCCACGCAGAGATGGAACTCCTCCAACGTGGTGCATTTGCGAATCACGATGCCATCGGTCATCGCGAGTTGGCGGCCGCCGATTTGGGAGATTTCGAGTTAGCCTGGACGTTAGCCGCGCGTGGAGCGGGCCCTGCCGCCGGTACTTCGTTTTCGTGGCGCTTGACAGCGTCCCACAGCGCTTCCATTTTCTCGCGCGGGAGATCGGTGAAGGCTTGGCCAGCTGCCTGCGCGGACTTTTCCATTTTGGCGAAGCGGCGCTGGAACTTGGCGTTGGCTTTTTTCAGCGCGATCTCTGGATCAACCTGTACGAAGCGCGCGAGGTTCACGGCGGCGAAGAGCAAGTCGCCTAGTTCTTCTTCCGCTTTAGCGGCGTCCTTTTCCGTCAGCGCATGACGTACCTCGGCCATTTCTTCGCGCAGCTTTTCGAAGACGCCGTCGGCATTGTGCCAGTCGAAGCCGGCGCGCGCGGCCTTGCGGGTGAGTTGCAGGCCCTGCAGCATGGCCGGCAAGCCGCGAGAGACGCCATCGAGCAGTGAGGCGGCCGCTTGCTCCGATTTCGCAGAACCGTCATTCGCCGCGCCCTGCTTGGCGTTTGGCCCGCTTCCCTGTCCAGCGCTTAGCCGCTCTTGGGCTTTGATGCGCTCCCAGTTGCGGAGCACTTCCTGGGAATCGTTGGCGCGCGTTTTGCCAAAGACGTGGGGGTGGCGGCGCACCATCTTGTCGTGAATTTCGCGAATGACGTCCGCGACGGTGAAGCGCTGCTGCTCGCGGGCAATTTCGGAATGAAAGACCACCTGAATGAGCAGATCGCCCATTTCTTCGGCGAATTTCTTGTCGTCGCCGGACTCCAGGGCATCGAGAACTTCGTAAGCTTCCTCGATCAGGAACGGACGCAGCGTCGCGTGGGTCTGCTCACGATCCCACGGACAGCCATCGGGAGCACGCAGGCGTTTTTGCACCGCGACGAGCTTTTCGAACCATTGCCCGGCGGAGAGAGATTTTACTTTTTTAGATTCGCGTCGTTGAGGTGCGCGCTTCTTGGTCGCGCCTCTGCGTTTTGTCGGGGGAGCCATGAGGTGTCCGCTGAAATCGTTGCGCGCGGGAGTATCACTGTACGGCTGCCGATATATTTTGACAAGAGCGAGGACGACGGGCGGTACTGGGTCAGTTTCCGACAAGTGCGTTTACCGGGAGTTGAGGCAGAACAATGGAATGATATTCTTGCGGTCGTAATCATCTACAGGTGAGGGGAGAAATCGTGTTTCCACCCGAACTTGAGCGCAAAGCCTTCCGGGCCGACAACGGCGAATACGGCTGGACTCGGGAGCAAATTCCTCAGGTCGTCAATAGCTTGCGTTCGCAGGGACTCGCAATTCTAGGAGGCGAGTTATGGTGGGTTAGGGAAGGCTCCACAGCTTGGGACCTCATTCCCCAGGAGGACGGGCGACGGGCAGTGTATACGTGGTCCGGTGATCGCTTCCCTGAGGAATCATGGCAAGACTTTGTCGACAGGGGAGCTGTGGACGCACTTGCTCATGCGAAGCGGTGGCCAGCCGATCTGGGACTGCCGCCCAATGCGAAAGGCCGAATTTTGTGTAATCTTTCTTGGGTATCCGAACTCGAGTTCGACCAGCCCAAGCGTACAAACCACTAGCACCCGGGCATTTCAAGTTGCCGGTAAGCGCGGTGGTCTCAATGGGTCGACGCGACACTAAGCTCGAACCCACCTTACATTGAAAACAAAAGCCAAAATCGCTCGCTAGGGCCAGACCAGCCGGAACGCTGGTCTGGCTAGTTTTTGACCGAGCACAGCCAAACAGCGCGGTTCTCCAGGGGAAGTGCGGTCGGATCAACTGACTAGAAGGTGTTGCATCGACCGGTTGAGCTGGCAGGACCTATCAAGAGTTAGC
>DATCOK010000701.1:0-1739 GCA_036564765.1 Candidatus Acidiferrum sp.
ATATTCGACAGCGCCGCATATCCCAGCCCCAGCCGCTCCATCACTCCGGGCCGAAAATTCTCCACCACCACATGCGACTCCTCCGCCAGTTGCTCAAAAATCTTTTTCCCCGCTGCGTGTTTTAAATTCAGCGTCACCGACTGCTTGCCCGCATTGACCGCTACGAAGGACGCGCCCATCAGTCGCGCCGCCGCGCCGGCGTCCGCGCCCAGTCGCCGTGCCAGGTCGCCGGAACCGGGCTGTTCGATCTTGATAACCTCCGCGCCCATCAATACCAGTTGATAGCTGCAGAAGGGGCCTGCCAGTACGTTGGTCACATCCAGGACGCGAATTCCGTGAAGAGGTAGGGCCATGGGCTCCGGAGAATTTTCTACCGCCCTGCGGGCGGTTCTCTAAGCAAGCTGGCGTTCCTGCGGTGGCTTCACGCTGCAAGCGCCCACTCGTTTCGCCAACAACAAATGGCCTTGATAAGGCCGTGCCGTAAAACGGTTTGCAAATTCCGCGGCATCCAATAATTTCTCGAGATCGATATGCGTTTCGAAGCCCATGCCTTCGAGAAACGCCACCAGATCTTCCGTCGCCAGGTTCCCGCTGGCGCCAGGACAGTACGGGCAGCCGCCCAATCCCGCGACGGTCGCGTCAAATTCGCGCACACCGCCCTCCAGGCCTGCCAGCGTATTCGCCAGCCCGCGGCCGTACGTATCGTGAAAATGCAACGCCAGTTCCGCGGGCGCCATCTTGAGTTCTTCTTTGGCCAGGGCCAAAACTTCCTTCACCTGATCGGGATACGCCATCCCATTCGTATCGCAAATCGCCACTCGCCACGGCGACCTTTCGCGCGTCGCCCGAAGCAACTCCACCACCGCTCGCGCTCCAATCTTCCCTTCAAACGGGCAGTGGAACGCCGTAGAAAATCCCACGCGAATCTCGACCCCGTCTTTTTCCGCCAGCTTGGTCACTGCGGAAAGCAGTTCCAATGACTCCGCCGTGCTGCGATTTAAGTTTTTATGATTAAACGTATCGCTCGCGGCGATCACAAACTCCAGATAACGAAAGCCCGCTGCCAGCGCACGATCATAGCCCTTGATGTTTGGCACTAGCGCCGAGAAGCGCACTCCCGGAAAGCGCTTCAACTCCGCGGCCACCGCCTCAGCGTCCGCCATCTGCGGCACCCACCGCGGATGCACAAAGCTGGTAGCCTGAATCTCAGAAATCCCGGCCGCCGCCAGTTTTTCAATCAGCAGCAGTTTATCGCCCGTCGACACCGGCTCCCGCTCGTTCTGCAACCCATCTCGGGGAGTTACATCTACAATACGTACAAAGTCGCCCATAAAATTCCGCCCCGCTCGCTACCGTCCACTCCAGTGTAAATCGTTCATTGGACCGGTGCCTCACTCAACGTTGTTCGCATGTCCCTTGCGCTCTTAACCCTCGTTCGATCGCACCGCACCCAGTTTAGCCACTCCTACAAAACTCACCGGTTCATCCCGACGAAATTTTCACCGGCAATTCCTCCCAAAATTGAAAACGGGAGGGAACCGAAGCTCCCTCCCGTCTTTCTTCACCTCAAATTAAAAAATCAACTTCAGGCCAAACTGGATGTCCCGGCCTTCGGTCGCTGTCTGGCTGAGGGTGACTGGTCCAAGCACGCTGGTTCCCGCGTCAATATTGGGCGCTTGGAAATTCGCGTGATTGAAGATGTTGAAAAATTCCGCGCGAAACTGCACCCTCAGTCTCTC
>DATCOK010000702.1:0-3916 GCA_036564765.1 Candidatus Acidiferrum sp.
CTGGGCGCGGACGTGATCGTGACGGAAATCGATCCGGTGAAGGGCATTGAAGCGGTGATGGATGGTTTCCGGGTCATGCCGATGGCGGAAGCGGTGAAGGAAGGCGACGTCTATATTACTGTGACCGGAAACAAGAGCGTGATCCGCGCCGAGCATTTTGAAAACATGAAAGCGGGCGCGATCGTCTGCAATTCCGGACACTTCAACGTAGAGATCGATATTCCGGCGCTGGAAAAAATGTCGAGTGGGAAGCGCGAAGTGCGTCCGTTGGTTGATGAATACACGCTCAAGGGCGGCCGCAAGGTTTATTTGCTCGGCGAAGGTCGTTTGGTGAATCTGGCCACCGCAGAAGGGCATCCGGCTTCCGTGATGGATATGAGCTTCGCCAACCAGGCGCTCTCGGCGGAATATCTGCGTGCGAACTACAAGACGCTTAAGCCTCAGGTATATGTGGTGCCGGAAGACCTGGATAAGGAAATTGCGCGGTTGAAGCTGGAGTCGATGGGGCACAAGCTGGATACCCTGACGACCGAGCAGGAGCACTACCTGGCTTCGTGGCAAGAAGGCACGTAGTTCGACGCGAACACGGGGAAAATAAGTCCGAGTTCATCGTTTTTTGGCCAAACATTACCAAAACCCAACCGGCCGCGACGGGCAAGCGCGCAATTCGGCGTGTGGGGCACTCTTCTTTTCAGTTTGGACCGACTAAATCCTGACAGTTAGGCTTTGAAAACTCTTATGTGGGATCTCTGCACACGTTCTTTGGAAACGGCGAAGTTGCGCGGGGCGGCGTACGCGGATGTGCGCGTGATGCACCAGCGGCAGCGGGACTTGACGACTAAGAATGGAAAAGTTGGGACGCTGGCGCAGTCAGAGTCGATTGGGCTGGGTATTCGGGTCTTGGCCAATGGAGCGTGGGGATTCGCGTCTACAGACCGGCTGACGCGCGAAGGAGTGCAGAATTGCGCGGCGCACGCGGTAGCCATTGCCAAAGCTTCGGCGATTGCCAAGCGCGCGGATGTGCTGATGGCCGATGAGCAGGTGTTTGTAGATAGTTGGCAAAGTCCCTTTCGCAAAGATCCGTTTGAGATTCCGTTGGAGACGCAACTGGCGCTGCTGCTGGCCGCCGATGCGGAGATGCGCCGCGTGAAGGGCGTGACGCTGACAGAAACGGATATGCAGTTTCGCAGGACGGACAGTTGGTTTGCATCGAGCATCGGCTCGCGCATTCATCAGCGAAAAGTTACCTCCGGTTGCGGAATCGTGGCGACTTCGTTCAAGGGCGAAGAGATTCAGAAGCGCTCGTATCCGAATAGTTTTGGCGGGCAGCACACGTTGCAAGGCTACGAACTGATTGAATCGCTGGAGCTGGTGAAGAACGCGGCGATCATCGCGGAAGAGGCGGTCGCGTTGCACAGCGCGGCGCAGTGTCCAGAGAAAAAATCGACACTAATTCTGGGCGGCAGCCAGCTGGGATTGCAGATTCACGAATCGGTGGGGCATCCCATCGAGCTAGATCGCGTGCTGGGCGAAGAAGCCAACTTTGCGGGCACCAGCTTTCTCACGCTCGATCAGCTGAATCATCTGAAATATGCTTCGGAGATTGTGAACGTGGTGGCCGATGCGCGCCTGGAACATGGCCAAGGTCTAGGAACTTTCGCTTACGACGACGAAGGCGTTCCGGCGCAGTGCACCAACATTATTCAAGAAGGCCAGTTCCGCGGGTATCTGTCGAATCGCGAAACCGCGCGGCATATTGGACTAGATCGCTCCTCCGGAACGATGCGCACGGAAGCGTGGAACCGTCTGCCGATTATTCGTATGACTAACATCAGCCTGTTGCCGGGCAATTGGAATTTCGACGATTTGATGGAGAGCACTGACGACGGCATTCTGATGGAGACCAACCGTTCGTGGTCCATCGACGACCGGCGCTACCAGTTTCAATTTTCCACGGAGATCGGCTGGGAAATTAAGGGCGGCAAAAAAGTTCGCATGCTGAAAAATCCCAGCTACAGCGGGATTACCACGGAATTCTGGAACTCCTGCGACGCCATCTGCAATGCGGAGCACTGGACGCTGTGGGGCACGCCGAATTGCGGTAAGGGCCAGCCGATGCAGACCATGGGCACGGGACACGGGGCGTCGCCGTCGCGGTTCCGCAATATCCATATCGGCGCGGCATTTTCCGGCCAATGAAACACAAACGTAAACCGGCGAGCGGCGCGAAAGGAAAGCAAAGCGGCCCGATTGCGTTGCTGCGCGAGAGTGAACTGCGCGGCATTGTCGACAATGTTTTGCGACTGGCGAAAACGCTGGGCGTGGCGGAAACGGAAGTGCACGTGGACGAAGTGGCCGATGCGCTGACGCGCTTCGCCAATAACGCCGTGCATCAGAATGTCTCCGAGCACGGGCTGACGGTTTCTGTGCGCACGGCCCTCGACGGGCGCACGGCGCGCGTCACCACGAATCGCGTCGATGAAGATTCGTTGCGCAACGCGATTGAGGGTTCGCTGTCGCTGGCTGCGAGCCAGCCGAAGAATCCGTCGTTGTTGCCGATGCCCGGTCGCCAGAAATATCGCGGTGTAAATCGCTACATTCCGCAAACGGCGGCGATTACGCCGGACGATCGGGCGCGGGCGGTGCGGCGCGCGTGCGACCTGGCCATCAAGAACGGGCAAGTCGCCGCGGGAATTTATTCAACGGGGCAGAGCCAGACGGCGGTGGGAAATTCGCGCGGACTTTTTGCCAGCTATCGCGAGACCCATGCGGAATTTTCCATCACCATGCAGGAGAACCCGGCGGCCAGTTGGGCGAAAGCCAATTCCGCGGATGTACGCAATTTCGATCCGCAGAAACTGGCGGCGCGCGCGAGCGAGAAGGCCCATCGCGCCGCGAATCCGCAGGAGCTGCCTGCGGGACGCTACACGGTAATACTCGAGTCGGCTGCGGTGCTCGATCTGGTGGGTTTCATGTTTTACGATTTTGCGGCGACGGCGCTGCAGGATAAGCGCTCCTGCTTGAACGAGCGGATGGGCAAGCAGTTGTTCGGCAAGAATATTTCCATTGTCGACGATGCGTACCATCCGCTGCAGTTGGGCGCGCCGTTCGATGGCGAAGGGATGCCGCGGCAGAAAGTGCAACTGGTGGATCGCGGAGTGCCGCGCAACCTGGTCTATTCGCGCAACAGCGGGAAAGTCGCGGGGAAAAAGGCGACGGGGCACGGTTTCACACTGCCGAACGAATATGGCGAAGCGCCGATGAATCTGGTGTTCACCGGCGGCGACTCTTCGCTGGAGAAAATGATTGCGTCGACGGATCGCGGGCTGCTGGTAACGCGTTTGTGGTACATCCGCGAAGTGGACCCGTATGAGAAGATCATGACGGGGATGACGCGCGACGGATTATTTCTGGTGGAGAGGGGGCGGGTGGTGTCGAGCGTTCGGAATTTCCGCTTCAATCAGTCGCTGTTGGAAATGTTGGGTGACGTGGAGATGCTCGGGCCGGCGGTGCGGGCCACCGGGGAAGAAGCGTTTGAGATGGTGGTGCCGGCGATGAAAGTTCGCAATTTCCACTTCTCGGAAGTTACTAAATTTTAATAAGCGGTCTGGCAATTCGCGTTTTTCCCCAACTTTTGGCGGAATTCTGATCCCCTCAGAAAACGAATACGCCCGATTCAAATTCTGAGTTTTACTTGACGGCGCGTACCAGCCTATACACGGGTATGCACCCCGGGCGCCTCCGTATGCCGCAGGATTCGCTATCCGTCTCTCCGCACGACGGAGCAAGCGCGAACGCGCGAGATTTCGAGTTCAAGCGCCATCCCAACTGGGGGCATCCCGACCACGACGCCTGCGGAACGGGATTTATCGCGCGACTCGGCGGGCCCGCCAGTTACGACATCATTCAATATGGA